>JAJPYU010000052.1 GCA_021204765.1 Clostridiales bacterium | reverse complement strand
CTGTAATATTCCTGGCCGTATGGGGCACCTCGAAAAAGAGAAAACCGGCGAAGGCGATCGTGTAATCTGTAAAATCATCCCGGACGATTGCCTTTATAACTGGTGTTGCTCACGAAGTGAGCATATACGTTTACTAAACACGAATTGAGGATCTGTATGAAAGAGCAGTTTTCAAGAACAGAATTATTATTAGGCAGAGAGGCTCTGCAAAAATTATTTTCTTCCCGTGTGGCTGTCTTCGGTCTGGGAGGAGTAGGCGGATATACTGTCGAGGCCCTGGCCAGAAGCGGCATAGGCACCCTTGACCTTACAGATCCGGATAAGATCGCCATCTCCAACCTGAACCGCCAGATACTGGCCACCTGGGATACTGTGGGCAAATATAAAGTTGACGCGGCGGCAGAGCGTATCCGCTCCATTAATCCCGATATAACACTCCATCTGCACCGCACATTTTTCCTGCCGGATACTGCGGATCAGTTTGATTTCTCAGAATACGATTATGTGGTGGACGCTGTCGATACCGTGACCGGGAAACTGGAGCTGGTGCAGCGCGCGAATGAAGCCGGAACTCCCATTATCAGCTGTATGGGAGCCGGCAACAAGATGGACGCCTCAGCCTTTGAGGTGGCAGACATATATGAGACCAGCATATGTCCGCTGGCGAGGATAATGCGCAAAGAATTAAAAAAGCGCGGCATTGAGAAATTAAAAGTAGTCTATTCAAGGGAACCTGCTATGGAACCCTTACATAAAGAACTCCCGGAGAACGGAACTGATCAATCCGGTGCGGCGTGCGATACGGAGGAAATATTTACAAAACGCCGTCAGACCCCGGGCAGCAATGCTTTCGTCCCCGCAGCGGCAGGTCTGATACTGGCTGGGGAGGTCATCAGGGATCTGACTCATTTTACACATCAGCTTTTCCTGAAATAATCCAGGGTGCGGGCTCGGTGTCGAATGAGTTTTTGTTATTCAGCTTGGAGACAGTAATCTGTATGACCTCAGTGTCTTTTATCCCATATTTTTCAAAGAGAGCGGGCATACCGGCAGCGACAGTGAAGTCCAGGGTGTAGACCACCACGGAGATCTGGGGGTTCAGCTTTGTGAGGCATCTAAGCTCCTGCTCTGTGCTGGCGGAAGCCACCAGCATGACAAGTGAGGGGATGGGATGTCCTGCCATGGTCTCCTCGTCCACGTGGTCTATGACCTGGATATTCTGCAGACCGAAGTAGTCGATATTGTCCTCGATAGTGGCCCGGTCGTCAGCATTATATTCCACTGCCAGGACAGAACCCTCGGTGGCGATAAGTCCCGCCTCGATAGCTATGCTCTCACCGCTGATAATGCAGATATCATCCTGCTGGCCCACCTGCATCTTATTGAGGATCACGGAGCGGATCTCGCTGCCCACGTAGTGGATGGATCCCCGGCGGAAATTCATATTGTCCATGCCTATCTTGTAAGTGTTGCACATGTGGTCATTTATGACGAGCATACCGGCGGAGGCATTGATGCCCCGGTTTATCATGTCACAGACCCTGTCGCATTTTACCTCGCCCACAGGCTCGGAGCCCTCGTTGTACCAGACGATGCACTCGCCCAGGCCTGCGTTCCACATCCTGTAGAATATGTCCGGATTCCCCGCCTCGGTAAATACCAGCACCGCTCGGTGGGATTCCACCATGGGGATCAGGTTCTTATTCTTGCGGGTGATGTCCAGCATTTTCACTTTCTCCAGGTCAATAGGGGTGTTCTTAGCAAAATACTGAAGCCAGGATAAAATTATCTCATTTGTAAAAAGCTGTTCTGCCATAGTCTCGCTCCTCCTGCTGAGTTTTATACTGCACAAATATCTGTAATTTGATGTAATCACCGTTCCGGGTCTGTTTGGACTTGATATCATTATACACGCATCTTAAAAATAATTCACTATGAAATTTTCTGTAAAGCTTTAAAGCTTTGAAGACGTTCCGCCTGATATGTTTAACTCATCAGTTTCCGGCGAAGTAAGGTGGTCATCAGGATTTTCCATTGGGGAATCTCCGTATTTTCAGGTTGAAAAGGCCGGAAAGAAGAGGTAAAATTTTATATGTATATCGCCTGGGCAGGTGCCCTGCTTATTGATATCACCTCATACAGGAAAGCCATCCTTGTCATCACCGTCGGATTGATGCTGGGACTGATAGGGTATTTTAAATATTTCTGTTTTATCCTGACAGGCTTCCAGTCAGTTTTCGGTCTGCCGGAAGTCATACCGGAGATAGTGCTGCCCATTGGTATTTCCTTCTACACCTTCCAGCTGATCTCATATGTTGCGGATGTATATCGGGGAGAATGCGAGCCTCAGCGGAAGTACTGGCTGCTTCTCTTGTATGCCGGCCTGTTCCACCAGTGCATAGCCGGACCCATTGTCAGATATCAGGATATTCAGAATGAGATAATGGACCGCATGCCCAGCCGTCAGGAGATTGGCAGGGGTATCAAGAGATTCTGTATAGGGCTGGCGAAAAAGGCCATACTGGCCAACAGCTGCGCGGCCATTGCTGACAGCTACCTGATCACAAACAATTCATCTTCCCTGGCGAAGATACCGGCAGAAGGGCTATGGCTGGGAATGCTCTGCTTTATGCTGGAAATATACCTGGATTTTTCCGCTTACTCGGATATGGCCATAGGAATGGGATTGATGATTGGTTTCCATTACAGGGAGAATTTCAATTATCCCTATATATCCAGGTCCATCACGGATTTCTGGCGCAGATGGCACATTTCCCTGAGCAGTTTTTTCAGGGATTATGTGTACATCCCTCTGGGTGGTAACCGTGTGGGGCGGTACAGGCTGATATTTAATCTGCTGGTCGTCTGGTTTCTGACCGGCCTGTGGCACGGAGCCAGTTGGAACGATATCCTTTGGGGGCTGTATTTTTTCGCTTTCCTGGTACTGGAGAAGAACCTGCTTTTAAAAAAGCTGAAGGGTCTGCCGCGATTTGTCTCCCATATATATGCCCTGGCTGTCGTATATTTTGGCTGGGTCATTTTCAAGTTTGAGAGGCTGACGGATATCGGCACAGTGTTTAAGGGGATGTTCGGATTAAACGGCAACGAATTTACCAGCATGGCAGTGAGCCTGTCCATGAGGAACAATATCTTTTTCCTCATATTTGCCATCGCTGCATCCACCCCTCTCATGAAGTTGATCTATAAGAAGGTACAATCCATTTCACAGCACAACAGGAGTGTATTTTACCTTATAAATATTTATGATATCGCTCTTCCCATTGTGCTGTTGGCACTGTCGGCATTTGCCCTGGTAGGGAACAGTTATAATCCTTTCCTCTATTTCCAGTTTTAGGAAATGCCTGGGAAGAGAAGCGATATCTCATTGATATAAGTATAGAGAAGGAAAAGCAGACGTGTCAAAGAAAAGAGAAACTAAAGAGAACAGAAGAGAGCTGAAAAAAAGGTTCCTAAACATAAAAATACTGACCTTTTTTGCGGCATTGGCAGTTTTTGCGGTAATTGGCCTGCTGATCCCGTTAAGACCGTCAGAATCCGCCATTGAGAAGCGTACATTGGAGGAATTCCCCGAATTTACCCTCGCTTCATTTCTGAATGGTGACTATTTTGGCGATATTTCCACCTGGTATGCGGATACTTTCCCCTTCCGTGAATTTATGCTGACGGCCAATGCGGATATGGAGGATCTGTATGGCCTGAAGGGTGAGCAGATCATCCTCGCAGACAGCACCGATGGGGAAGATGCTGCGGCAACAGATACTGACGAGGTGGAGACAGAGTCCGGGGAGGATGCCGGGGAGACGTCAGTGGAGGACGAGCCTTTCGAAGATGCGGCTATCGATGAAGAACCGGAAGTGGCTGGTGATGTTTATATCAGCGGCGATACCGCCTTCAGCATATATTATTTCAGCCGGGAAGGCGCTGATGATTATGTGGCGATGATCGATAAGGCTCAGAAGAAGCTGAACGGGATCGCAGATGTCTATACCGTCCTTGCCCCGACCAGTATAGGGATCAATCTCAGCGACCGCGTCCAGGAAAAGCTGTATTCCTATGATCAGGAGGAGGCCATTGATTATATTTATGACGGAATAAACGAGACAAACAGTAAGATACACACAGTGGAGGTCTATAACCTTCTTAAGCATCATGACAGTGAGTACATATATTTCAGGACTGACCATCACTGGACGGCCCTGGGAGCTTATTATGCTTACACCGCATTTTGCGATGAAAAGGGTATAGAAGCCACACCCATCGAGGATTATGAGACCATGGAGTTCCCTGACTTTCTGGGCAGCTTTTATTCAAGCAGCAATCAGGCCGCCTCCCTGAAGAATAATCCTGACACAGTGGTAGCATATGTACCGGTCGCGACCAATGATATGACATTCTGGGATAAGAATGGGACGGAGTATCCCTGGAATATCATTTACGATGTCAGCGATTGGAATGCGGGTTCAAAATATCAGACATTTATAGCCGGGGATGAACCCTTTGCCCAGATAGAAAATCCGAACCTGCACGATGGGTCTGCCTGTGTGGTAATCAAGGAATCCTACGGAAATGCCTTTGTTCCGTTTCTCACAGACAATTATGAATATGTTTATATTGTTGACTACAGGTATT
>JAJPYU010000106.1 GCA_021204765.1 Clostridiales bacterium | reverse complement strand
AAAATGACTTCCAACAAGCAAGCTTGAGGAAGTCATTTTGTTATACACTATGTCGTCTAAACAGCATCCATCTTGTTACACACTCTCAAATTCTTCCACTATCTCCTTATCCGGAGGTGCCGTCAACAGGCTCACCACTATAATGGCGATGGCAGAGCAAATGAATGCGGGGAGCAGCTCATAGATGGCGAAGATCCCGCCAATGGGAGCGATGAGGAATTTCCAGACAAATACCATGGCACCGCCAACTATCATGCCGGCCAGTGCGCCGTTTCGGTTCATCCTCTTCCAGAAGAGGGCGAAGAGCATCACCGCCGCGAAGGAGCCTCCGAAGCCGGCCCAGGCAAAGGACACGATCCTGAAGACCGAGCTGTCCGGATTCCTGGCCAGAAATACCGCGATGACCGCGATGATGACGACCATGAGGCGGGCCAGAAGCATTGACCCCTTCTTCTCCAGCTTCACGCCGAAGCAGTCCTGGATGATATTCTGGGATATGCCGGAGGATGCCGCAAGCAGCTGGGAATCTGCCGTGGACATGGTGCAGGCCAGGATGCCCGCCAGGATGAGGCCTGCCAGGATGATGGCGATGGCGCCGTGGTTGGACAGAAGCATGGCCACCTGTATCAGCAGCGTCTCGGAATCCGATGAGGTGGAAAGGAAGCTGATGGCTCCGGCCTGGGTCATGCCATATCCTATGATACCGATGAAGATGGCAACACCCATGGCGATGACCACCCAGATGGTGGCGATCCTGCGGGAGAGCTTTATCTTATTCTCATCCTTGATACCCATGAACCGAAGCAGCACATGGGGCATACCGAAGTAGCCCAGACCCCAGGCAAGGAGGGATGCGATAGCCAGTTTGCCATAAGGGGTGGAGGTATTTGTGGTCATATCGAAATTCTTAAAAACATTCAGATATCCGTTTAAAGCATGGGCATTGTCAACTACCGCATGGTACCCTCCCGCCACATGGATACCGAAGAATACCACGGTGACCAGGGCTATGGTCATGATAATGCTCTGGACCAGATCCGTGGTGCTGGCCGCCAGAAAACCTCCCAGTACTGTGTATGCCACTATGATGAGAGCGGATACCAGCATGGCCGGCATATAGTTCACTCCAAAGAGTGTGCCGAAAAGCTTGCCGCAGGCTGCGAAACCGGAGGCAGTGTAGGGCACAAAGAAGACCACTATGATCAGGGCTGAGATGATCATGAGGGCATGGCTCTTATCCCTGAAACGGTTGGAAAAGAACTCCGGGATGGTAATGGCATCGTTGGCCTTCACTGAGTAGCGCCTGAGCCTCTTGGCTACTATGAGCCAGTTGAGATATGTCCCAATGGCCAGTCCCAGCGCCGTCCACATGGCCTCGGCACATCCGGAGAGATAGGCCAGCCCGGGCAGTCCCATGAGCAGCCAGCTGCTCATGTCCGATGCCTCCGCGCTCATGGCAGTGACTATGGGACCGAGCTTTCTGCCTCCCAGGTAGAAATCGCTTGCGCTCTTATTTCTCTTAGTGTATCTGACACCTATCAGGATCATGCCTGCCAGATACACGATCATGACTATGAGTAATCCTACTGTTCTTCCTGTCATATCATATCTCCTCTCCCGGTGCTTAATTTTGTTTAAAAGCGCCTTTCGGGTAGACAGTATATCACCCGGAAAATCAGACTGCAATACGAACTGAATTATAGACTAAAATCAGGATACTAAATTCAGATATTTCAAAATTTCTTTTAAGGTAGGGATTAATATATAAACTAAAGTATAGACTAAAATCAGACAAAATTTAATTCTTCAATGTATCCCAAAAAATACAATGCTGAGGCAGCAGCGTATCCTGCGCAGGCCGCAGAAGTATCGGATGATCTACTCACGCCAGGAATTTATTTAAGAAGAAAGGCAAAGTGGATGCGGCATAGCTTTTAAGGGAATACTCCCCATTGCAGATACACCAGTCATACATGAGGGCCCGCTCCGCCACGGCGTAGAGCTTCACCATCTCGTTGACGGACATATCCGTCCGAAACTCCCCGCTCTCCTGTCCCGCAAGGCAGATCTTCCTGAGGAGCTTAAAGTAGTAGCGGCTCCGGTCAAGCAGATGCTTCTCTCCCCTGGTGACCAGTTGGGTGGAAAGCAGCTGTGCCAGCAAATCCAGGGATACACTGTTCTCCACCATGGAGAAAAGCTCCTGGTTAAGATAGATCAGCTGATCCAGACAGCTGCCCTGCCTCTCAAGATTCTCCTCCAGTTCCTCATATTTCTCATCGAAAAGGTAGGCCAGGGTACCCAGCAGCGAACTCTTCCCGTCAAAATAGTGATAGAAAGAGCCCTTGGACGTCCCCGACAGCTCGATTATCTCATCCACCGTGGTAGAGTCGTAGCCCTGATCGTAGAACAGGCTCCAGGCTGCGGAAATAATTCTTCCTTTTGTGTTCTTAGAGCTTTTCTTACTCATGTTTCATCCTTCTACTCATTGATGATACTACGGATTGCTCCGCTCATTTTTTTACAAAAATGGCTACTTCCTCATGTTTTGGGCGGGGCTGCTGAGTGCCAGTGGCACTCGTGTTTGCAGCCGACCGGAGCGGGAGCGGAGACCAAATACTTGAAATCGGATGCAAGCATCCATTTCAAGCTTATTTGACCCTGGTATCATCATATGTTCAGCTCATCGCTCAAGTATCTTTCCATCTGCATGGCCTGGAGGCTCTTTACCACGTCCACGTAGTAGCCTGACCTCTTCCTCTCCAGGAAGTGAAGCTTTACGGGATTGCCCTCATTGTCCAGATAAAACAGCTCGCCAAGCCATTTAGTGGACATACTTCTCACCTTTGAAACCAGCTGGGCGGCTCCGTCCAGCTTTATCACATCCTCATTTTCCAGAAGGGAAGCGTCTATGCGGCTCTCACCGTCCCGGATTCGGGGCTCGTTGTCCACTATAAAGCTCACTATCCGGGTGTAGACGACGATGACATCCTCCTTGCCCCAGCGGAATACCAGGCTGTGCTCCTCCGGGAAAATACCCAGGGTGACGGGCTCCCCGGCAGGGATATTCTCTACAGGCTCCAGTATATCAGCGAAATAGGCCGGCGAGCCCTTGTGCTTTTTCTGAAAAATACTCACTTTCTCTTCCTCCTCATTACCAGCACTGCAGCTACTATTACCACCACGGCAACTATGATCACGATCACCCAGACGTAAGTATAGGATGTGTCCCCTGTGGGAGCATTCACCGCAGTGTCCGTGTTGTCGGGATCATCATCGACATCATCTATGCCGCCTGCTATGGGATCATCTTCATCAGTGATATCGTCGATACCTCCAGCCACCTCAAAGCTGTCATTATAAACCACCGCCGTGACAGCAAGGGTATTGCTGTCCGCATCATATTCCGCCAGAGTCATATCCCCATCAACCATTTCCATCACAGTATAGCTGATCTCACCCGACAGGTTCTTAAAAGTGTAAGTCCAGCCGTCAGCCCTGGTGAGAGTGGCAGTACTGATACTGTAGGTCGTGCCGTCATCCTCCACTCCCATGAGCTCTATATCCACGGAATCCGGGATCAGATCATCGGAAATGGGATTCCCGTCTGCATCGGTCCAGTCAATGGTCACCGTCACATCTATGAGATTGGCATCAGCCGGGAGGACTATTTCACTGGCATGAGTGACCTCAGTCATCGCCTCGTCCAGGAAATACCCTCCGCAGTCCGAACAGTACCAGTATTCCACATTTCCGTCCACATCCTTAGTGGCTGCTTTGGCCAGTACGTGATTTACATTCTGATGGCCTGCAGCGGGAATCACAACCTTATCCTCAGTTACTATGCTCTCATCAGAGAGAGACACATCTGTGTAGTATTTATCACAGTCCAGGCAATGCCAGTACTCAATATTTCCGGCAGTATCACAGGTAGGGTCCGCCGCCGCATAGTACAGGATGCTGTGATCCTCGGAGTGGTCTCCGGTGTAGGTCTCACCGCAGTAGATGCAGGTATGGGTCGTCACCCCGTCGGAGGCCGTGGTCTCATACACGTGATGAGGCACGTTGCTGCCGTCAGTGGCCGTGTCCGCATTATAGTTTGCGGCAGCCATTGGATACTGAGCCGCCCACTCGTCGGTGTTCCAGGGAGAATCGGCGGTATGATAATAATCCGCAAAGCTGTCCCAGCATTTCAAAAACTGGCTGCGCTTTCCATTGTCCCAGGTGGAATCACAGTAATAATAACAGTCGCCCAGATTGACGATATTCCAGGCATGCCAGACATTTGCCTCATAGCGGCAGTCAATACCGGCATCATTTAAGAGCTTATATAGAGCCAGGGAGTAGCCATGGCAGACCGCCTCTCCGTCGATTATGGCACCCCAGGCCGAATATACCGACCACTCCCTGTGGGAGGCATATTTGCAGTTGGCGACCAGCCAGTCATAGATGGCTCCCACCTTCTC
This sequence comes from Clostridiales bacterium, assembly GCA_021204765.1. Taxonomy (GTDB): domain Bacteria; phylum Bacillota; class Clostridia; order Lachnospirales; family Lachnospiraceae; genus Eubacterium_I. Next base: position 188 of record JAJPYU010000106.1, on the reverse strand, counting down.
ATAATCACTCATGCAGGGCAGAAGGATTTCATCGAAAAGCTCCTGTTCGAACTCATCTATCTCCCTCTCCTTTGCTCCGTTCGAAAGTGAACTGGGCACAATACGGTAAGTGATATGCCAGGTATCGTCATCCACCTGTTCATATCCTACCAGGTACCTCTGGCAGGAAAAGAGATGCTGATAAATAT
>JAJPYU010000254.1 GCA_021204765.1 Clostridiales bacterium | reverse complement strand
AGCTCAGGTAGCAAATGGCAGTGCTGACGAGCTGGAATCCGCCGCCGCAGCTGACTTTATCGACTTCATCACATCCGACAGCGCAAAAGAGATCTTTGAAAAATACTATTTTGACACGGATGTAACAGACTGATCATTTTTGATATCGGGAAAGAATCTTATCTGTTTTACGGATTTTGGAGGGGCATCTGATTTTCAGATGTCCCTTTATGTTTAAGTATATAGCGAAATTTCGGTGCAGTATTATCTTAATCTGCCGATGGATTCAGCAGAAGAATGGAGTCAACAATGAGTACTATAACAGAGATTTTATCCGGGCTTGACTGGAGTCCCCTGTTTATTTCATTAAAAACAGGCATAGTTGCAACCATCATTTCCTTTTTTCTGGGAATCTTTGCCGCAAGCAAAGTAATACGGGGAGGAGAGAGGGCAAAAGCCATTGCTGACGGTTTTCTCACCCTTCCCATGGTGCTGCCGCCTACTGTGGCAGGATTTTTTCTGCTGCTGTTATTCAGTTTAAAACGCCCTCTGGGCAGCTTCCTGTTCAACCAATTTGGCATCAAGGTAGTACAGACCTGGGCCGGATGTGTCATCGCGGCCACAGTCATCGCCTTTCCGCTGATGTACCGAAATGCAAGAGCCGCCTTCGAGCAGCTGGACTCCAATCTGGTCTATGCTGCCAGGACTCTGGGCATGCCCGAAATGAAAATCTTCTGGAAGATCATCGTACCGAACTCCGGTCCCGGCATCGTCTCCGGCACTATCCTGACCTTTGCCAGGGCACTGGGAGAATACGGAGCCACCTCCATGCTGGCCGGGAATATTCCACACAAGACCTCAACCATCTCCCAGCGCATTGCCATGGTTATCCAGGACGGCAACTACCTGACCGGCGGAGTATGGGTCGTTATCATCCTGTTAATCGCTTTCGGAGTCATCGTCGCCATGAACCTGGTGGCAGGAAGAAATATGAAAAATGTACAGCGTTGGTGACAGATGTATGAATAAAACAATAAATCAGGTATTACTATACAACAACGAAAGTGTTAGAATCAGTGCATAGAGGGTTTTACCTTACTGTTTAGCCCAGTGCCAGGCATCCCGCTGCCGGCGCGGTACGAACAAAAATATTGTGTCCATACAGCACCCGCCTCGCCGAAAGCGAGTTTAAATGCGTGTGCTGCCAGTGAAAAAGATGTCAATTGAAGTTAAAATAAAAAAGACAATCGGGAACTTCTCTCTGGATGTGGAGTTTCAGGCGAAAGAAGAGATATTTGCCATTCTGGGAGCATCCGGCTGCGGCAAGAGCATGACGCTCAAATGTATCGCCGGGATAGAGACTCCTGACGAGGGATATATTATCCTGAACGGGCGGACACTGTTTAACTCCTCTCAGAAAATAAACCTGCCTCCTCAGAGGCGCCGGGTGGGTTACATGTTCCAGGACTATGCCCTTTTCCCCAACATGACAGTGGAGCAAAACATCATGGTCGGCATGGGAAAACATCCGGTTGCCGCGGTAGTACAAAAATATATGGGGCGGTTTCATCTGGACGGGTTGGAAAAGCACCTCCCCCGTCAGCTCTCCGGAGGGCAGAAACAGCGGGTGGCCCTGGCACGGATGCTGGCTTCAGAACCGGAGATACTGCTCCTGGACGAACCACTCTCCGCCCTGGACACGTACCTGAAATGGCAGGTGGAGGAAGAACTGGCAGAACTTTTCTCCAATATAGATAAGACTATACTGTTCGTGACCCACAGCCGCGACGAGGTCTATCACCTCTGCGACCGGGTCTGTGTTTTAAACGAAGGCCATGCGGAGACTATTCAGGGGAAAAAGGAATTTTTCGCCAATCCCGAGACAGTAGCTGCGGCGAGGCTCTCCGGATGCCGAAATATTTCCGCGGCAAAACGCCTCTCCGAACATGAACTCTATGCCTCAGACTGGGATATGTATTTTCTACTGGATCGCGAGGTGCCGGAGGATCTGGCCTACGCCGGGATCCGGGCGCACTACATAGAAGTGCTGCCTGGCGAAATTGATCCCGGCAAAACAACAGACATTGATTCCTCCGGTTTTGTCGGCAGAACAAATGCCTCCGCCTCCGAAAGCACTGCGGAAATCATTGACAAACCAACTCCGGGCTGCGCAGTCATGGAAGTATCCCACCTGATGGAACAACAATTTGAGTCAGAGCTGATCTTAAACTGCGGCAGCGATGGTAAGACACAGATGCGTCTGCTGATGGATAAAGAAAAAGCTTTTGAATTATCACATAATAAGCAGCTGGCTATCCGTATTCCGGAAGAAGCGCTTTTACTGCTAAGGGCATGATCCTATAGCTGAAGATAAAGATGAATAAACATTTCAAATAACAATTGAAATAATCATAAACACAAACTGATCTTGTATAACAGATCACACAAAATACGAAATAAACCATAATTTCCGGAACTATAATGAGTAAGAACAGCCTGGAGGAAAAGTACAGTGAATGACGGTTTTACGCATTTTGATGAAAAAGGAAATGCCCGCATGGTGGATGTATCAGAAAAACCTGTCACCAACCGCACTGCCACGGCAAAGGGCAGCATTCTGGTGAGCGATGAAGTCATTACTGCCATATTAAACGGCACTGCGAAAAAAGGCGACGTCCTCGGTGTCGCCAGAGTGGCCGGTATCATGGGAGTCAAACAGACTTCCTCTCTGATTCCCCTCTGTCACACTCTGCTTATCCTGAAATGCAGCATTGACTTTGAGACTGACCCGGAACAGGGACGCATTACTGCCACCTGTACAGTACAGTGTGCCGGACAAACCGGTGTGGAGATGGAAGCCCTGACCGGTGTCTCAACAGCACTGCTTACCATCTATGATATGTGCAAAGCCATGGACCGCTCCATGGAGATCACAAATATACATCTGGTTGAAAAATCAGGCGGAAAAAGCGGACACTTTGTTAATTCGCAGACAGGAACAGATTTATGAAAGATTCTCACGGACGGGAAATCAACTACATGCGTATCTCCATCACAGACCGCTGCAACCTGCGCTGTGTCTACTGTATGCCCCACGGCATCACCTGCGTGCCCATGGAGGAGATCCTGACCTACGAGGAGATAGTCCGGATATGTGCACAGGCCGTAACCCTCGGCATCACCAGATTCAGGGTCACCGGCGGTGAACCTCTGGTGCGGCTGGGCTGTTCCGAACTGATCCGTATGATCAAACAAATTTCCGGAGTCGAACAGGTTAGCATGACCACCAACGGAGTCCTGCTGAAAAATTATCTTCCGGAACTGACTGACTCCGGGCTGGATTCCGTCAATATAAGCCTGGATACACTGGACTCGGAAAAATATAAAAGCATCACCGGCTTCAATGAATTTTCCCGGGTAATGGCATCCATAGACGCGGCTCTGGATGCCGGAATGAGGGTAAAGCTCAACTGTGTGCTCCAACAGGGATTAAATGCAGATGAATGGGAGGATTTGCTGCTGCTTGCCCGGAATCATCCGCTGGATATCCGCTTCATAGAGATGATGCCCATCGGTTACGGGAAATTCGGCAAACCAGTCTCTAATAAAGATCTGTTTGAAAAAATAAAAGAGAACTATCCGGACATGGAGGCTGATTCTGCTGTCCACGGCAGCGGCCCCGCTGTCTATTATAAGATACCCGGATTTTCAGGCAGTGCGGGATTTATAAGTCCTGTCCACCAAAACTTTTGCAGTGAATGCAATCGGATACGCCTGACCTCCACAGGGGACATCAAGTCATGCCTTTGCTTTGATACACCGTTCAATGTCCGCGGCGCGCTGCGCAAAAAAACACTGACAACTGAAAAACGCGCGCCGGATCAACAGACCGCAAAAGGCAGGACATGTTCAGCGTCGGCTCAATCATCTGTATCAGATGATATGATAAGGGAAATTTTGCAGAGGGCCATCACCGCAAAACCGGCCATGCATAGATTTGAAGAGGTTTCACAGATCACAGAACAAAAAGAAATGGCAAAAATCGGGGGATGATCTTCTGATCAGTAATCGATGCGCAGCCTGAATAGCAGAAGCAAAGTCACAGAAAAATTTAAACGGAGAAACAGTATATGGGAAGACTTACAGCCATATGTATAAGCGAAAAAAGAGGTACTCCAAAACACGAAATATCTGAAGCTGACCTGATGACAGATTGGGGAATAAAAGGGGACGCTCACGGCGGGAACTGGCACCGCCAGGTCAGTCTGCTCTCTGCAGAAAAAATAGAGGAATTTCGAAAAAGAGGTGCTGTCGTGGAAGACGGTGCTTTCGGAGAAAACCTGATCGTGGAAGGATTTGATCTGAGAACCTTTCCCACAGGCACCCGCTTTCAGATCGGCGATGCCATGCTGGAGATGACACAAATTGGAAAGGAATGCCATAATCACTGTCTGATTTACCAAACCATGGGCGACTGCATTATGCCCAGAGAGGGAGTGTTCGCCAAAGTCATAAAAGCCGGACACATCAGAAAAGGAGATGAAATTATCATGCTTTCACCGGAAAAGGACAGACCGTTTACCGCCGCAGTCATCACCCTGAGTGACAAGGGAGCCGCAGGTGAACGGGAGGACAAAAGCGGACCGACTATCGTCAGTCTGCTGGAAGAAAAAGGTTACAT
>JAJPYU010000291.1 GCA_021204765.1 Clostridiales bacterium | reverse complement strand
CCCTTTATGTGGTAAATTCAGTTAAATAGCATCAAACTTTTGTTTGACATTATCAATTGGCTCTGCTATCATATTTTCATACATAATATCTGGAGGCAGCTATGGATTACCGGATTACAGCAGACCGACTTAAATTGGCGTTGAAGAGCCATCATATGAGGCCACAGGAGCTAGCTGACCAGTCAGGCGTGAGCAAATCCTCCATCAGCCAGTATGTCAATGGATTACATGCGCCATCGAATAAAAATAGTGAAAAGATGGCCGCTGCCCTGGGCGTTAACCCTTTGTGGCTAAGAGGATTTGACGTGCCCATGATTAAGACAGACCCTGTGAATGGATATTTTGTTGAAGGCATTACAGATGACGAGAATCAGTTCATTGAGCTGTATACCAGACTGGATGCGCTGGATCAGAGTCGTATTCTGGGTTATATGGAGGGACTGCTGGGAAACGACAAATATGAAAAATAAATCTGAATATTTTGCCACGCATTGCTACTGCCGCCGAAAATTGGGGCTTGATTTTTTCCTTTGCCTTTAGTACAATCATCGCAGGAGCAGTAATGTTTCTCGTGCGGCGGCACGTTAAAGCTGTACTGTACATGGGGCAGGCCAATGACCATGACGATTTAGGTGTTCGGCAGGACACTGAGCCCCGCATCTGGGATACAGATGTAGTCTACATGGGAGACTATAAAGACCCATGACGCATTTAGATATTCGGCAGGATATCGAAGCTGACAGCCAGCATTATAACACGCAAGCTTAAAGGCAGTGCGGGCGATATAATCGCCCGCATTTTCTATTCAAGGAGAAAATATGGGAAAAAAGGAAACTATAGGCAGCAATGAATCTATCTCAGCTACATTGAATTCTATCATGGCTGCTGCACAAGTGTATAAAACAAAAATGGTCGGATATGTATTTTTATATGTATTCGAAGGACATACTTTAGAGGTTGTATACCGGATCAGAGATTTTATGCACATGACAGGAGTCGAATCCAACGTATCGGCAGAGCAGTTTTTTAAAAATGCTGTCAAAGGAAGTCTGAAGCCTGACCAGGTAAAATTTAGCAATCGGCATCCATATGCTCTGAGTAAGAAGAAAGTATCTCAGCTTGAAAATATAAGCCTGATTACAAATTCAGACATTTTTATGTTGGAAGATATGCAAACGAAAACATTCACATATAAGTTTGGCATTACGGACTTGAATTTCACTGTTTGTCTGGGTCAAAATACTGATAAGAATGGAAACGCAATAAGCAAATATTTCAGTGTTCGAAGTATAAGGGTAGAGGACAGTGTTAGCCGTGCGGATGAAGCATATGAAGTGCAGTATATATTTTCGCGGAAAAATGATGAGAAAAAATACAATACCATTATGTACGCTGACAAAAGGATGAATATAAATGATCTGACAGAGGACGTTCTGGAGATGCTGGATGATTCAATTCTAGCATCTCCAGAAACTGATGACTATTGAAACCGATTCCTTATCCTGGCCAGGGCACCGGTCTTGATGAGCAGGCCATAGATCACGACGCACACCACTATCCCGGCTGTGGCCTGGATGGCCTCCAGTCCCAGCTCCGCCAGGGCTCCGGCGGCGTTTAAGCCGTACAAAGGAATAGCGCAGAGGGTGTAAGCCGCCACCTGCCAGGCTCCGCCGACTATGGCGCCGACTATCCAGCCGCCCTTCTTCCCCTTCATCAGGCGGTACATGATAAGCCCCATGATAAGGGCCCAGACGGCCTTGATCACCAGTGTGGGACCCACCCACATGACGTATCCCCCGATGAGATCCGAAAGTCCCGCGCCGATAGCTCCTGCAATCATACCTTTCTTCGTGCCAAAGAGGCAGACGGTGAGCAGGATGATGGAATCGCCGACATGGATATAGCCCGTAGGGATGGGTATCTTTAAGAAATATGTGAACAGAAATACCAGGGCCGCCATCATAGCGGTCATGGTGATGTCGCTGGTGCGTATAGTCCTCTTCTTCCTGTTATCCATAGCCAAAATCCTCCGAAAAACACAAAACCGGTTCGGGCGACTATTCTATCACTTATTTTGAATTTATGCAAATAATGCCGTCGACAGGTAACGGTCCCCGGAATCAGGAAGGAGCACCACGATAGTCTTTCCAGCGTTCTCCGGCCGGGCGGCTATGATGGTGGCTGCTTTGAGGACAGCGCCGGAGGAGATGCCTGCCAAAAAGCCTTCGGAGACGGCCAACCGCCTGCCCTCGGCCAGGGCATCCTCTGTCTTGATGGGAAGGACCTCGTCGTAGATTCCTGTGTCAAGGATGCTGGGGACGAAGCCTGCCCCTATCCCCTGTATTCCGTGGGAACCAGCTTTACCCTCGGAGAGTACCGGGCTCTCGGCAGGCTCTACCGCCACCACGTACACGTCGGGATTCTGGGACTTTAAGTATTTTCCCACTCCGGTGACTGTACCGCCGGTGCCTACTCCTGCGATGAAAATGTCCACCTGCCCCTCTGTCTGTCTCCAGATCTCCGGACCCGTGGTGGCCTCGTGGATGGCCGGATTCGCCGGATTGTCGAACTGGCCCAGTATAACTGACCCTTCTATCTCCTCTGCCAGCTCGTTGGCCCTGGCGATGGCGCCCTTCATGCCCTTGGCGCCCTCGGTCAGCACCAGCTCGGCTCCGTAGGCGTGCAGCATATTCCTTCTCTCCACGCTCATGGTCTCAGGCAGGGTGAGTATGGTGCGGTAGCCCTTTGCAGTGGCCACAGCCGCCAGACCTATGCCGGTATTGCCGCTGGTGGGCTCGATGATGGTGGCACCGGCTTTAAGCTTCCCGCTCTTTTCCGCGTCCTCTATCATGGCCAGGGCTACCCTGTCCTTTACAGATCCCGCCGGGTTAAAATACTCCAGCTTCGCCAGGACGGTGGCATCCTCCACTCCCGCCGCCTTTATGTAGCGGTTCAGTTTCAATATGGGGGTATCCCCCACAAGCTCCAGTATGCTTTCTTTAATTTCTGACATTTTATTTCCTCCTAACTGCCGCGAAGCCAGCCTCCAGGTCTTCTATTATATCATCAATGTGCTCCGTGCCGATAGATAATCTTATGGTATTCGGCTTTATCCCCTGATCCAGGAGCTCCTCCTCCGAGAGCTGGGAGTGGGTGGTCGTCGCCGGGTGGATCACCAGGCTCTTCACGTCCGCCACATTTGCCAGCAGGGAGAAGATCTCAAGATGGTCGATGAATTCCCAGGCTTCCTTTTGTCCTCCCTTTATCTCAAAGGTGAAAATGCTGGCACCGCCGCCCGGGAAATACTTCTCATAGAGGGCGTGATCCGGGTGATCAGGCAGGGAGGGATGGCTCACATGCTCCACCTGGGGATGGGAGGCCAGATATTCCACCACCTTCTTCGTGTTCTCCACATGGCGCTCCAGCCTGAGGGAGAGGGTCTCCACGCCCTGGAGCAGAAGAAATGCGTTGAAGGGGGAAATGGTGGCTCCGGTGTCCCTAAGCAGCACCGCGCGGATGTAAGTGACGAAAGCCGCCTCCCCGGCTGCGTCTGTAAATGACACTCCGTGATAGCTGGGATTCGGTGCTGAGATGGCCGGGTACCTGCCGCTTGCCTTCCAGTCGAACTTCCCCGAATCCACGATAATGCCTCCCAGGGTCGTGCCGTGGCCTCCGATGAACTTCGTGGCAGAGTGGACGACTATGTCGGCTCCGTGCTCTATGGGCCGCAACAGATAGGGCGTGGCAAAAGTATTGTCTATGACCACCGGCAGGCCATGGCTGTGGGCGATATCCGCAATAGCGTCAATGTCCGGTATGTCGCTGCCGGGGTTCCCCAGGGTCTCCAAAAAGATGGCCTTGGTATTCTCCTGAATGGCACCCTCCAGCTCTGCGAGATTGTGGGCATCAACGAAAGTAGCGCTGATGCCGTACTGGGGAAGGGTGTGGGCCAGCAGGTTATAAGTGCCGCCGTAGATGGTCTTCTGTGCCACAATGTGGTCTCCGGCCGTGGCCAGGGCCTCTATGGTGTAGGTGATGGCCGCCGCCCCTGAGGAGAGGGCCAGTGCCGCTACGCCGCCCTCCAAAGCTGCTATCCTTTTCTCTAAAACATCCTCTGTGGAGTTCGTCAGGCGTCCGTAGATATTCCCGGCATCGGTCAGACCGAAGCGGGCCGCCGCATGAGCGGAATCATGAAATACATAGGACGTGGTCTGATAGATGGGCACGGCCCGGGCATCGGTGGCCGGATCAGCCTGCTCCTGTCCTACATGGAGCTGTAAGGTCTCAAATCTGTAGTCTCTCATAATAATAGACTCCTTTACATTTTCCTTAATTGGCGGGAAATCTTTTATTTTCAGTATCATCCCCGCCGATACCATAGTACTACTATTTACCTACTATGTCAATAGGCAATTACGCTTCACACGGTAATCTGTACAATTATATGGATGCGCCAAGCTTGCTTGAGCGTATACAGATAATTGTACTGGTTACCTGTGGAGCAGGTAATCCCACACCACATAAGCAGTCTTAGCTCCGTAAGGAGCGAGAAAGCATGTGAAACATGCGAGAGTGCGCATGCGGTGTAGGATTACCGTGTGAAGCGTATTTTTTCTTGAAAACCTACTTACCTTGTAGTACAATAGGTGAAACACAGAAGGAGCGACAATCAGATATGATC
>JAJPYU010000095.1 GCA_021204765.1 Clostridiales bacterium | reverse complement strand
CCATGACGGTGACATTTGGAAGCTTAAGTACATGGCGCTGGAGCGTAGTGGTGATCTCTTTGCCGGTGATATCCTCGTGGAAACAGATGCGGGGCCTGGAATGGGCTCCCTCCCTGGTGTACGCAAGAGAGCCGTCAGGATTTTTCGCAAAACGGACACCCAGGCTCTGCAGCTCATCGATCACGTGTCTGCTGGAGCGGATCATGATATCCACGCTCTCCCTGCGGTTCTCATAGTGGCCGGCCCGCATGGTGTCCTCAAAATAGGAATCGTAATCGCCGCTGTCCCTCAGGACGCAGATGCCGCCCTGGGCCAGCATGGAATCACAGGTATCCAGATCCTCCTTGCAGATCATGAGTATCCTCATGTCTGAGGGGAGGTGGAGAGCGGTGAAAAGCCCGGCCACTCCGCAACCGACGATGACGGTGTCATAATGTACGTTTATGGTTTTTATGGTTTTTCTTTGTTTATACATATTGTATTACCTCAGCATCATTTAATTCATGAAAACATTCAAATCTTTCGTCAGTAAAGCTCCGGCAGTTAGTTTTCAGGCTCTCGTCGGGCAGCCTGCTGCCGGAACCGTGAGAACAGGTAAATTATGCAAGGTCCAGCATCCTGGTCAGCGTCGCCGCAGCCCTGTCAGCCGTTTCAGCGCTGACGGAAGCCTGATTTTCGCCGGTCTGCAGCACATGGAGGACTTTCTCCAGTGTGATCAGCTTCATATCATTGCAGATGGGCTCGGTGGCGGGGAAATAGAATTCCTTATCAGGATTCTGCTTTTTTAATTCATGGAGTACGCCGGATTCCGTAGCAATTATAAATTCTTTTTTCTGACTTTTCACAGCATAGGAGATAATCCCCGATGTGGAGCCGATATAGTCTGCCTTGTTGAGAACAGCCTGAGTGCACTCAGGATGGGCCAGCACCTCGGCTTCGGGATGGGCCTCCTTTTGCTGCATTATCTCATCCGCTGATATATGCTCATGGACGGGGCAGTAACCCCGGACTGTGATAACATTTTTCTCAGGAACCTGTCCGGCAATATGGCGGCCCAGGTTCTTATCAGGAATGAACAGGATATTTTTATTCGGCAGATTCCTGACTATTTTCACCGCGTTGGCGGAGGTGACGGAGACATCAGACCAGGACTTTATCTCGGCAGTGGAATTGATATAACAGACTACTGCCAGATCGCCATACTGATCCCTGACGGCATCCACTTCCCCCTTTGTCACCATATGGGCCATGGGACAGTCTGCGCAGATGTCCGGCATCAGGACGTCCCTGTCCGGGCAGAGCAGGCGGGCGCTCTCTCCCATGAAGGAGACCCCGCAGTAGACGATGGTCCTGTTGGGCAGGGAAGCCGCAGTGCGGCTGAGATAAAATGAGTCCCCAATGTAATCGGCGATATCCTGGATCTCCGGGCGCACATAATAGTGAGCCAGTATCACCGCGTCCTTTTCTCTTTTAAGCTGTTTTATTCTCTCTGTGATGGTCATAGCGTTGATGGTTAACCTCGATTCTTTTTTGTGGTGATGCCCGCAAAGCGGGCACGTCAGCTGGCCCGCAGGCAGGGGAATTATAGCATATTGATTCACATATGACAAGACATATGTAAAGAAAATATGTTGCCTTGTGAAAAGTAACAAAATATGTAGGAAAAGGTGGCTGTGAATCGAAATTTCTTTACTATTTTGCCTGCCTGTGGTATTGTTTAAGCAACTGAACAGAAGCGGCAGGTGTCAGGTGAAGCCATAGGATGCGCAGCTTGCGGAATGGAATTTGTTGCTTACGCAACCCGCTCGCGCGAAGATCGCGCAAGCGCAATCTTTATTTTGGCTTAGGCCTGGTGAAAAGGGAAACAGGTGAGAATCCTGTGCGAACTCGTCACTGTGTTGAGGGAGCAGACATCCATTATGCCACTGGGAGACCGGGAAGGCGGATGGCTGTGGTGATCTCTGAGTCAGGAGACCTGCCTGCCGTGTACATGGGGTCGCGGGTATTGTATTTTGTAAATTATGCGGGATCTGCGGCACCGGGCCACGAGGAACTGGCTGTACGAAGTGTTGCTGCTCATTGTCTATAAGCAATCACAGCACCGTAAGAGGCTGAGACGTCTGCGAAGCAGACGGATTGCGCATGGTGGGGAGGCTGCCGGGTGAGCGGTGACAGGTATCTCGGGCTCATTTACTATGCGTAAATGGGCTTTAGTTTTCTGTGCATTTTCTTTTGGCCTGGTTTCCCTGATTTAAGTTCAGTTGAAATTTAACAGGCGAAGGAACGCCGGAAAGAGAGGAACTTATGAAGGGGAAAAGTATTTTAGCGATGCTGCTGGCAGCAGGTCTGGCAGCGTCAATGCTGGCGGGCTGCGGCAGCAGTGCGGAGGATGCGGCTGAGGGATCTGCCGTGGAGGAGATTTCTGCTGCAGATGAGACTGAGGAGCTGTCAGCAGAGGATGAAACGGAAGAGGCCTCAGATGCAGATGAGACGGAGATTGAGGATGCTGAATCTGCGGTGACAGCGGGAGAAACCGTATACCCTATCACCGTAACAGACTCCTATGGTGAGGAGGTCACTATCGAGAGCGAACCCGAAAGGGTGGTCTCCGTGGCACCAAACCTGACTGAGACTATGTATTTCCTTGGAGTGGAGGACAAGCTGGTAGGCAGGAGCGATTACTGCGACTATCCGGAAGATGTGGTGGACATCGATTCTGTGGGGTCACTCTATGATCCGGACATTGAGGCCATCATCGCCCTGGAGCCGGATGTGGTCATAGTCTCCACTCATTTCGATGATGAGAATTCACAGAAGCTGGAGGATGTAGGCATCCCGGTGATTACCCTCTACGATGAGGAGGATGTGACCGGGGTCTACGGCATGATAGAGACTCTGGGGAGTGTGATGAACGCCAATGATATGGCGGCGCAGCTGGTGGAACAGATGCAGGATACCATCGACGAGGTGGCCCTGACCATAGCCGGACGGGACGAACCGACAGTCTACTATGTTGTGGATTTCGGAGAGTATGGTGATTTTACCGCAGGCGGGGATACCTTCATCGGAGGGATACTTGACCTGTCCGGTGCGGACAATATCGCTAAGGATGTCTCCGGATGGAGCATTGACACGGAGACCATCATAGAGGCGGATCCGGATATCATCATCATGTCGGAGGATAGGGTGGATGAGTTCATGTCCACGGCGCCATATGATGAACTGACGGCGGTGCAGGAAGGAAACGTGTACGGGATAGATACGGATATCCTGGACCGGCAGGGGTACAGAAACGCGGAAGGGGTGCAGACCATCGCGGAGATCTGCTATCCGGATCTTTTTGAGTAAAAGGCACCGCCGAGGCTCTCTAAGAAGCGAGAGTTGCTTTTATATATACATACGTGATATGATTGTCGCTTTTAAGGAAGATTTATTGTATGGCTGGCGAGGGTAACAAGAGACAACATAATTCAGATTACAGAGGGGGTATCCGCATAGGATATCTCTGTCTGTTGGTGGTTGTCTTGTTTGCCGCGATGGTGTGGTCTCTGTCTGTCGGGTCGGCGGATATTTCTGTCAGTGACAGTCTGGGGATAGTGCTGGAGAGGGTGCCCCTGGTGGGGAGGCTGATTGATGGGGAAGCTTTCTCTAAGACGAGTCTCACGGTGATATGGAGTGTCAGGTTTCCCAGGATATGCCTGTCAGCGCTGGTGGGCGGGATACTGGCCATAGTGGGTGCCGCGTTTCAGAGCATATTCAGGAATCCCCTGGCGGATCCCCATATACTGGGTGTGTCGTCGGGGGCGGCGCTGGGGGCGACGGTGGCCATGCTCTTTCCCGGCATCTCGGTGTCGGTGGCTTTTCTGGGGCTGGGGAGCACCGGGGTGCTGGCCTTTGCGGGAGCGCTTTTTTCCGTATTTGTAGTGTACAATGTGGCGAAGATAGGCGGGAGATACTCCACGGTGAACATGTTGCTCACCGGCACAGCCATAAGCACACTGTTTTCCTCCCTGATCTCGCTGCTTATGACTTTCCACAATGACCAGATCGGGAAGGTCTATATGTGGACCATGGGGAGCTTCTCCTCCGCCAGCTGGCCGCGGGTGAGATTCGTATTCTTCTTTGCCGTGGCGGGACTCATAGTCCTTTCCGCATTTTCCCGGAAGCTGAACATACTGACCCTGGGGGACGAGGAGGCGGAGTGCCTTGGCATCAGCACGAAGAAGCTGCGGCGGGTGATCATCGTCGTCTCGACCATACTGGTGGCGTCAGCGGTCTCCGTCAGCGGCATCATAGGCTTCGTGGGTCTCATGATGCCCCACTGTGTGCGCATGATCTGCGGACCGGACCTGCGCAAGGTAATCCCCTACGGGTTTTTCACTGGAGCCATTTTCCTGGTGATCTGCGACACCATCGCACGCACGGTGACGGCGCCGACAGAGATTCCGGTCGGGATCATCACGTCGATTTGCGGGGCTCCTTACTTTATTTTTCTGGTATGGAGGCAGTACAGAAGACGATGAATATATCAGAAATTTCGGTAAACAACTTATCCTGGTCCCCGGACCGCAGGAAGCTTGCAGTCCTTAAGGACATTTCCCTTACTTTCACCCAGGGCGAGATCTACGGCATCCTGGGGTCCAACGGCGCGGGGAAGACCTCCCTTATCAGGCATATCCTGGGCCTGATCCCCCATGAGCCGGGCGCAGTCTGCTTTGACGGCATCCCCGCCTCCAAATTCGACAAAAAGGAGCTGGCGCAGCAGATAGCCTTTCTCCCCCAGAAATTCGCCGCAGACATAGATTTCTCTGTCTACGACGTGGTCTCCATGGGACGCGAGCCCTACCGGGGCACATTTTCCACCCTGACCTGGTGCGATAAGGAGATCATCGACGAGGCCATATGCATTACCAACTGCGGGGGCATGGAAGATAAGAGCCTCTCCACACTTAGCGGAGGCGAGCTCCAGCGGGTGATGATAGCCAGGACCATAGCCCAGGACACCCCCTGGATCATCCTGGACGAGCCCATTTCCAGTCTGGACATAAAGCAGCAGGCCCGGTTCATGCAGCTGATGAAGCGGCTAAACGAGGAGAAAGGCAGGACGATCATCGCCATTTTGCATGACCTGAATCTGGCGGCGGATTACTGCTCCCAACTGGTTTTTATGAAAAAAGGGGAGATAGTCACCACCGGCCTCACCAGTGAAGTGCTGACACCGGAGAACCTGGGACGCACTTTCGATGTTCCTTTCAAATTCATGGAAGTGGAGGAGAGAAAGCAGCCTTATGTATTTCCTGAGTGAATTATTTTTGATTTTATTTTTCAAAAATCCTGGTAATATCCTGATAACTGTTTATTACGCGGTAAACCCCTACGCAATTATCCCTGACATAGTATATGATGGCATAATTTTTCCATACTACATACTTGTAATCCGTCCTGAAACTGACTGTTTAATATTGTCATTAGTCCATCAATGTCTTATAATACACCCAAGTGCCAGTTCCGGGAGGAGTGCGGCAACGTATCGTCGGTGTCTCGGTTCAATTACATGCAATATCCCGGAGGAACACGCGACGGCTGGCACGCTCTTTGGGTGAGATATGCGAAAAAACACCAACAGCAATATATCTGAATACGAGATGATGACTGAGACCCCGGTGCAGAGGCTGATACTGCGCCTGTCCGTCCCCACTGTCATCAGCATGCTCATCACCAATATCTACAATCTGGTGGACACTGCTTTCGTGGGGCGGCTTGGCACCAGCGCCAGCGGGGCAGTGGGCGTGGTCTTCGGCTTTATGGCCATCATCCAGGCCTGCGGCTTCCTCTTCGGCCAGGGCTCCGGGAACCTGATCTCCAGGAAGCTGGGACAAAAGGACTATGACGCCGCAAATGTCATCGCCTCCACCGGTTTCTTCGTCTCCCTGTTTTTCGGCTTTGTCATAGCCGTCGTCTGCCGTCTTGAGCTGCATCCCATAGTGATGGTACTGGGCAGCACCGACACCATAGCCCCCTACGCAGAGACTTACATCAGGTATATCCTCATAGCCACGCCCTTTATGGCGGCAGGCTTTACTCTGAATAACATCCTGCGCTATGAGAGCAAGGCCACCCTGGGCACTATCGGGCTCATGACGGGGGCGCTCCTTAATATCATCGGCGATCCTATTTTCATGTTCGGATTTAAGATGGGTATAGCCGGAGCCGGACTTTCCACCTGCATCAGCCAGATCATCAGCTTTCTGGTGCTTTTGGGGATGTTTCTGAGGAAAAAGACTACCAGCAGGCTTTCCATACGCTACATATCATTAAAGCCCTCCCTGATGGCGGATATTGTCACCACAGGCCTGCCCAGCCTGCTGCGCCAGGGATTAAACAGCGTGGCAACTATCCTCTTAAACTCCTTTGCCTCCGTGTACGGCGACGCCGCGGTGGCTGCCATGAGCATAGTCTCCCGCATCATCTTCTTCGTGATCGCCTTCGGGATAGGTATAGGCCAGGGCTTCCAGCCGGTCTGCGGCTTTAACTATGGTGCGAAGAAATTCGGCAGGGTGCGCAGTGCATACAAGGTGACCATCTTCATGTCAGAGACGGTCCTGGTCATAGCCGCCATCATCGTGCTGGCCCTGTCGGGAAGACTCATCGGTATTTTCAGGGACGATCCGGAAGTCATAGTCATAGGCATCCGGGCTCTCAGGATACAGGGCGTGGCCCTTTTGGCTGTGCCTTTCTGTATGAGTACGGAGATGATGCTTCAGTGCACCGGGCGAAAGGTAGGTGCCTCACTGCTCTCGTCCATGAGAAGCGGACTGTTTTTCATCCCCATACTCATCATATTGGCGAACCTGCGGGGTCTGTACGGCATAGAGGAGTCTCAGGCCTGGGCATTTGTCCTGTCCTTTGTCTCGGCCCTGCCCTTTGCGGTCCATTTCCTAAGAAAAATGAAGGTCGATGAAGGCAGTTAATTGTCAGGAATCAGTTGTAAATATGTGAACAGGGATGGTAAATGAAATGATAGCCTTAGCCGATATATTTAAAGAAAATATGGTACTTCAGAGGGAAAAGCCCCTGCCTGTGTGGGGCCAGGCGGTCCCCGGCGCTGTGGTGAGAGTCGGGATACAGGGTAAAACCGCCGAGACCCATGCCGGTAAGGACGGCTCGTGGAGAGTGGAGCTGGAGCCCCTTAGGACTTCAGAGCAGGAGACACTGCGGGTGACGGCCCATGTGCCAAAAGAGGGAGCCGGGAATTCCCCTGAGGGTAAGGAGGGCCGGGACGCAGACGGCGGAATGCATGCAAATGATTCCCGGGAGGAGACCCTCCTCATAGAAAATGTCGCCGTCGGAGAAGTATGGATCGCCGGTGGCCAGTCCAACATGGAATTCTGGATGAGATATGAGAAAAATCGTGAGAGGGAGGGCGGATGCTGCCGCAATTTCTCCCTGCGTTTCTATGATGTCCCGAAAGTCTGTTATGATAATCAAGTTAATGAGTTTGACTATAGCCGTATGGGATTCTGGCGCTCAGCCACTGAGGAGGACCTGGATTATTTCTCCGCTGTGGGCTATTATTTCGGAAAAGAGATAAATGAGTATTTTGACTGTCCCGTGGGGATCATCGGCTGCAACTGGGGAGGCACTATCTCCGCCGCCTGGATGAGCCGGGAGACTGTGGAGAGGGTAAGCCCGGCCTGGATGGACTGGTTTCACTCAGTCTCTGAGTATCAGGATATGGAAAGGTACCTCATGGCCCAGCACGGCAAGTCGGTAAACGATCACGGGAATCCTTTCGCTGACCTTTTTCTGGAGGCTGTACTTCCCAGGACTCTGGAATATTATGAAGCCGGGAAGTTCCTTCTGCACCTGCCGGAGCCCACTGCCTCCATATATGAGGATTATGAGCACCATCCCCAGCCCCAGAGCATACCGGGCAGCCTTTTCGAGCATATGGTAAAGCCCCTGGCACCCTTTGCCGTCCGGGGAGTCCTCTGGTATCAGGGTGAGGGCGACGACGAGTTCGGCCTGGCGGGAGAGTATGGAAGGATGCTCACCGGGCTTATAGGAGACTGGAGGGGGCTGTGGGATGATGAGAGGCTGCCCTTCCTCATCGTGCAGATACCGGGATTCTCCCGCTGGCTCATAGATATCTCAAAGAATAATTTCATGGAGATCCGCCGCTGCCAGCAGCAGGTCTGCGACAGCGTGCCCTACACCTGGCTGGCCTCCGCCTCCGACGCCGGGGCCGAGTGCGATGCCCATCCCAAGGACAAGGAACCTGTGGGGCACCGCCTTGCACTGCTGGCCGAGAACCACGTCTATGGGGAGTACCTCCTAAGCGACGCCCCGAGACTGGCGGATGCGAAGATGGCGGGAGATCACATCACACTTACATTTAAGAATGCAGGTGATGGACTGTTCATATATAAAGGGAATCTTGAAGCACTAGTCATCACCAGTTGCGGCGGATCGTTAGCATACACAGCGGCGGCAAAAAATGACCAGCTTATCCTCACGATTTCAGAGCCTGCAAAAGCCCCTTTAAAGATTTCCTTCGCCCGCACCAGCTGGTACAGGGTGAATCTCTATAATTCTGCCGGCATCCCGGCTGTTCCCTTCGAGCTCACTGTCGGGAATGAGTACGAGTACTTCTCCCATAAAACCTGTGAGTATTACCCCTGCCACCCCGGCGCTGACCCGGATGATTTTAACTGCCTTTTCTGCTATTGTCCGCTTTACTGCCTGGGAGATGACTGTGGCGGTGCGTTCACTTATACTCCGGAGGGCGTAAAGGATTGCTCTGAATGTCTCTATCCCCATAAAAGAGAGAATTATGGCAGTCTGATTAATAACTTATAAGGAGAGCAGGCGTAACAGCAGTCTCTGCACGAAAAAGCAGATTGGCATAGGCGAATTCTGCACGAAAAAGCAATTTAAATAGCGCTGGGATATTGCAGAGCCTGCTTACATCCCCATGCATATCTTTGCCACCCGCTTCGCCACCGCCATGATGGTCCAGATGGGCGGATTGCCCATGGACTCCGGCAGTATGGTGGCATCCGCTATGTACAGATTCTCAGGCAGCCGGGGATTGTGGAAGCTTTCCGCCTCCTCCGTCGTGAGGGGAAGCATCCCGCCGGGATGGCCGGCGTTAAGTGTGCCCAAAAACATATCCTTCTCATCCACACCCATTTTCGCCAGTATGGCCTTACAGTCCGCCACCCCCGCCTTAAGCCGCTCCTTATCCGTCGTGGTCAGATCCTTCTCGGGCTTCTTTTCCCGGCTGGCCCCGAAGCCGGAATCGGAGAGCTTTATCATCATGCTGAGCAGGTCCCCTGAGGGTATGCGCCAGGATTTGTTGAAGAAATAGCTGAGGTAATCTATATAGGGGGAGAGCATATATCCCTCCCTCTGCATGAGGAAAGGCATGGAAATGAATTTGTCCTGCCCTGCCCCCTTATACTCTGCGGCCACGCAGAGCACGGGATCCACAAAGAGGGTAGTCTCACAGCTGATACCGGAATTCTCCAGAATGACGGGTGTGCCCAGTCCTCCGGCAGCCAGGATCACCAGGTCGGCGCTGTATGCGGTCTTCTTTCCGTTTTCCTTTGCATAAACCGTATGCACGGTACCATCGCTGTGGTCTATCCCCAGGCCGGTCACCCTGCAATTGGTCGTTAATGTTGCCCCCGCCGATATGCTCTTCTCCAGGAGGCTGCGGCTGTCCCACTTGGCACCGGTAGGGCAGCCCAGGACGCAGTGGCCGCACTGAACGCAGCGGTCAAAGTCTATCAGTTTGGCGGTGACAGCCGGATCAAAGCCCAGCTGCCTGCAGGCCTCGAAGAGAGCCTTTGTGGTGTCATTCCAGTATTTCTGATGCTCCGTGGAAAGGGGTATCTCCCGGGAGAGCTCCTCAAATTCTTCGTCCAGATTTATTCCCAGCTTTACCAGACCCTCGTCACATCGTTTGGCGCTGCCTGTGGCCAGGGTGGTGGTGCCCCCGGTGCAGCGGCCATGTACCAGTATCATTTTCGAGGATGATTTCTGTACCCGCATGGCCGGGAAGAGGGCGGTGATCATCCTCTCATCCAGATACAGCCCTGTCTTTCTGAAGCCCGCCAGGCGGTCCGCATTGAAGCCAAAGGGCTTAAACTCTGCCCCTTCCTCCAGTATAGTCAGCCGGAAGTGTCCGGCCAGCTCTTTGGCTGCCATGGCGCCTCCCGCGCCTGAACCTATAACTATCGCTGTCTTCATCGCTTTTCTCCTCTCTGTTTTGCTGTATTTAAAGGGCGCTGTACTACTTAAAATCGGCCCGGCATTCCCTGTGTCCCTCCGTGATACGCCGGGAAAATCTAAGCCTGCCACCGTGATAGACTCCGGCGAAAATGCCTTTATCTATGGCGGAAATGACGGTACATACCTCCGGCGTGTAAAAATGGCTGAAATAGCATCTTTTGACAATAATTTTTCCGGGGCTTTCCTCCCTGATATCAATGCCTATATTGTGGTAGATCATGATGAGTATGGCAAGGCATTCCTGCTCATCCTCAGGCCTTAGCAGGCGGCGCAGCCCGAACCCCAGGTCTTTGGCCATTTTATAGAGCTCTTTGCGAAGCAGCCTAAGATCACGCCCGCTATGTATGGCCTTCTCTGCCTCATGGGCTGTATATTTGGCGTATCTTTCCAGGAGTCCGTGGGCGGGAAAATCTGCAGCCTTTGGCATCTTTTCACCGAAGACTCCGGCAGTGCATCTCATCAGTATCCGTATCTCCAGTCCTGCCCCGGCCCTGCCTGAGAGCAGGCGGTATGTCAGCTTATTCATCACAGTGCTCCCGTAAATAAGACTGTGCTCCCGCAGTCTCCGCTCCCGGACCGGGAGGATTCGGCTGCGTACAGGCCGTCAATAGTTTCTTTATGGATTTCCATTATGTTATCTCTGCGCAGCTTCAGATTGGGCGTCAGCTCCCCGGTGGATATCTTAAGGGGTCCGGACATGAGGGCGTAGCGCTTAATCTGTTCCGGATGGGAGAGCCGCTCATTGACAGACCGGATGGCAGCTGTAAGGGCCCCCTCATCCGGGGCAGGCCTGTCATCCTCCGGCCAGAGCAGAGCTGCGCAGTAGGGCCGCCCCTCTGCCACCAGCAGAGCCTCGCTGATGCCGGGTATGTCTTTCAGCAGGGTCTCCACCTTCTGCAGATTGATGTTCTTCCCATAAGAATTTATAAGGATCTCCCTTTTTCGTCCGATTATCCGCAGATGGCCGCTTTCCGTAATCTCCCCTACGTCCCCTGTGTGCAGGCAGTCGCCATCCCGGCCATCATATTCCGCGGCGACCTGGGGCCCGCTCACCAGTATCTCCCCGTCATCGGCCAGGCTTACCTTAGTTTCCGGCAGCGGAGGGCCCACAGTGGTAAGGTCATTTTCCCCAAGCCGGTTCAGCGTGATAAGCGGTGCCTCAGTCAGCCCGTAGGCATTGTGTATCTCTATGCCCAGCTGCCTGAAATCGGCGAGCAGCTTCTCACTCACAGGGGCGGAGCCCACGATAAGCTGGTCGCAGTGGTCGAGCCCGGCCCTTTTTAAGAGTGCCTTCCTGAGTATGGGCCGCAGGATATTTTTGATCAGCTCACTTTTTCCGGATATATACCGCATACCCGCCCCGGTCCCTGTCAGCTGATCCCAGACCTTCTCGTAGAATCTGGGAACAGAGAAGAAGATAGTGGGCCGCACCTTCGGCAGGGTCTCTGCCAGCCTGTCAAAATCGTTGAGAAAATAGATGGAGAATTCCCTCCCGAAATAATAGGGGGTGTAGGCTCCCAGTATCCCCTCCACCACATGGCTGAGGGGCAGAAATGAGAGATAGCAGGCATATCCGCTGCGGCTCTTAAGGCTTAAGAGGGAGACCATAGTCTCCGCCATCCATCTGAGCTGCCCGTGGGTGAAGGCCACGCTCTTGGAATTGCCGGTGGTGCCGGAAGTGTAACGGATGGTGGCGATATCATCATAGGAGACCTGCACGGGGGAAATGTCTCTGTCTCTTCCCAATCTGAGAAACTGTCCCCAGGGCATCAGCCGTAAGTCCCCGGAAAGGGAGGCTCCATCGGCAAATGATATCATCTTTTTATCAAAAGACAGCTGATCCGCATGGGACAGGATGCGCTTATCCCCTATAAAGAAACAGTCTGCCCCGCTTTTTGCCAGGAGCTCATCCAGCTCATCGGCGGGGGTCGTATAGTACAGGGGCACGCTGGCAGCTCCCGACAGACCTATGGCCACATCCAGGATAAAATACCTGACGCAGTTGATGCCGCTTATGGCCACCCTGCTGCCGGGGCCTATGCCCATGGCCTGCAGCGCCCTTAACGCGCTCTCTATAAGCTCATACACTGACGCCGCGCTGCTCTCTTTCATGCCTTCGGCGGTCACATCATAATAATTTATGGACGAGTGCCGGCCTCTCAGGCAGAAACAGATCTGCTCATAGACTGTACGGCTGTTGTCATCCAGGAAATTTTTATCGACAGCGTACTTAAGAAGCCGGGGCAGATACTCTCGCCAGTCCGGCTTATATTCTCCTGTAATGCTCTCAGTATTTCTCGTGTCAAAGACTTTGTCCTCAGAAAAATATGGTGACAGGGCCAGGATATTTGTACGCAGGGTCTTTTTCTCCGCACTGTGGTCTGACATGTTGTAGGCGGCACCCCGTCTGGCCAGAAACGGGACAGGGAAAAACAGGGGCTTTGGCAGATCCATGGATATATTCTTTTTCGCCCAGTCCTGCACCGCCTCCACCAGTTCTCCCACGGTGGGCTGTACTGCGGCCGGGGCAGTAAGATGAAAAGTCTTTCCGGCAGCCTCGTCATCACAGCTGATACGGACTACGGATCCGGCCACATAGTCCACAGGCACCATGTTTACCCTCATGGACTTCTTTATGGGGAAAATGCGGGTCTGTTTTTTGAGATACAGTTTCAGCGGATAGTAGAGGGTGTTAAAATTTTTCACGTATCCGGTCCTCGAATCGCCCACTATCTGCCCCGGGCGGAAAATGGATACGGGAAGCTCATCCATGGCCCCGGCGACGAGGGATTCACCCTCGAACTTACTCTCCTCGTAGAGGCTGGAAAATCCGGTATTTTCAAGGAAATCCTCGGTGATCAGGCCGTTTCTCGTCCCGGCCACATAGGCGGTGGAGACGTGGGAGAAGCGCTTAAGGGGATGGTCTGACTGTATGCGCCTGGCAAAATCCAGCACGTGGGCTGTCCCGTATACATTTACTTTCCAAAATTCCTCACGGCTGTGCCTTATCCCTATCAGGGCAGCGGTGTGGATGACATAGTCAGTGCAGCGGATCAGCCGCTCACTGTCCTTTTCGGAAAGTCCCAGGCCATCTTCGGTGATATCCCCGGGTATGGCTATGATGCGGCTGCCGATATTACTCATCAGCCCGGGCCTGCGGTACCAGAGCGCAGTGAGCCTGGCGGCTGCCTCCTTACCGGAAGCGCTTCTTACCAGGCCATAGACAGTATCATCGGTAGTGTCCATGATCTCAGAGACTATCTCTGTCCCCAGAAAACCTGTTATCCCGGTGATAAATATCTTGCTCATCTGCCGCTCCCTTCACATTTACAATATCACAGCCTGTCCTGCCGTGAAAGCAGAAACTCTGCCAGGTCATCTCCCATTTTATTGAGAGTGTCTTTATAATTCACGAGTTGACACTTTATTTTATCCTGTATGTTCTCCCTGTGCAGCCAGGCATATTCCATTGCTCCTTCAAGCTCCCCTGACAGATTCCCATCGTCTGCATGCATGAGCTGGCATGTATCCATACCCATCTCCTGCATGATATTGTCCAGGCGTTCATCCATGGAAATGGCCGCACAGGGCACCCCGGCCTCTGCTGAGAGCACTGCGGCGTGATATCTGGAGGTGACCAGAAGGGACAGCTGCCGCAGGAGGGCGGCCATCTCGTATCCGTCATGCTCTGAGGAAAGAAATACAGCTGCAGGCCTGTTAAGCTTCGCCTCAAGCCTGCTGCAGGCATCCCTATCCAGCCGCTCCATTCCCAGGATTACCAAATGGCAGGGACGCTTTGCGGTAAATTCATTGACCGATCGCGCTATGGCATCCAGATAAGCCTCAAACTGCTGCTCCCGCTGCCCGGAGCTGCTGAAGAAGTACCACAGCTGAAACTGCCTGGAGTGATCCCCGGTAAGTCCGGCCTTAAGCCACTTTAAGATGGAGGGCCTCACCGGCCAGCAGAAAGGGTTGATGGGCGCAATGCCGAGAAGGGGCATTTTCCCATCCCAGCCGGATCGGGAGAGCTGCGCGAGCGCCCACTGGCTGCGGCTGCTGCTGTCAAACTCCCAGGCGGTATCCGTACCCGGGCTGCCTAAAAGACCCAGCCGGCGGATATCCTCCAGGGAGCCCTTATCCCTGGCGATAAACCGGGTATCCCGGCAGAGCTTTTTTACAGCCCGCTCCAGAAAGGCGTCCATCTCCCCGGCCTCCGAGCCGTAGGCGATGCAGGGCTTGTGCTGGATTCTCATGATGCCTGCCGCCTCACAGAAATACAGGGTCAGGGCATTGGCAAACTTGCTTTTAAGCGTGGAACCCTCACAGAGTATGGCCGCCTGATTTGCGCAGCAGGCTTTAAGCACTCCCCGGAAAAATATGGAGCTTAAGCGTATCAGCCTGACGTCTTCATCAAAATAGCAGCGAATATTCTCCTCATCCAGGGTCATAACGGAGATCTCCACATTCTCCCTGCCCAGGCGATCCTCAAGCTGCCTTACTATCTCTGCCACCCTCACATCCGAGCCGGTGTTTCTGGCGCCATTGTAACCCACCAGCAGTATGCGAAGCCTCGGGTCACTCTCCCTGTCAGCATAGCCTCTGTAATCCACCAGGCCTGTTTTTGAAAGAAAGGGGGCAAAGCGTGAAAACCATACTATGAATTTGACTATAATATTTACAACTCGATCCATAAAGCCGCCTTTTCTCAAGCCGTATGGCTTTGCATTTCATCATTCCACCACCCGGGAACAATTCCCGGGCTCACAGCTTCTCTCCCAGCAGCTTGTACAGCAGCTGATAAAGGGTAAGCATCTCCTCCCGGGTCAGGTCGACACAGCTGCTCATCTTCAGCGGTACCTCCACCGCCTCCTCACGAAGCTTCATACCGTCCTCAGTGACGCTGACAAATATGTTGCGCTCATCCAGGGGTGAGCGGGTCCGCGCAACGAACCCTTTCTGCTCCAGCTTCTTAAGGAGGGGAGTGAGGGTCCCGGAATCCAGATACAGCCATTCCCCCAGGGTCTTTACATTCATCTGGCCGTATTCCCAGAGCACCATCATCACAATGTACTGGGTGTAGGTGAGTCCCAGGGGATCCAGGTAGGGCTTATACCTCCTCACCACCTCCTTGGCGCTGGCATACAGCGGGAAACAGAGCTGGTTCTCAATCTTTAAGACCTCGTATTTGTCCATTTTACTTTGATCCTTTCTGGTCCTTTACTGTGTAATCATAAATGCTCATAATATTGCCCCTTCAGACTTTTATTGCTTGCAATTATATTGTACACAATTTAATTGTGTTTGTCAACGCTTTTTAAATATTGCCATTCTCCCATCAATGTCCTATAATACAGCCAGGTGCCGGTTCCGGGTGGAGTGCGGCAACGCATCGTCGGTGTCTAGGTTCAATTACATGCAATATCCCGGAGGAACAAAAGGCGGACGGCACGTTTTTAAAAGCGCTATCACCATAGATTAGAGGGAGTTTGTAATGCAGGAGACAGACAAAGGGCGTGAGGCCATCAAAGGACAGGGGCGCAGTATATCAGGAAGTGCTTGAGACAGCACAGTCCCTTTATCCTGAATATTCGTTTTTTGTGGTCATCGACACGGATTACGCAGAAGTGTAAAAAAGATCATCCGAAATTTTGAAATAAAGACGAAAAATAAAGTATTATATTTCAAAAAAACTTGATTTATTGAAATATACATGCTACTATCGCTATGATATTTCAATTATGTGAGGTTAATGCTAATGGAGAACCGGGCCGGAAAATATGTTTCAAATCTGACTGGCGACCTGGAATATCGATCATTTTGTCCTGCTGCGCTGCCGCCGGACCCTGCTTTAAAGCTGGATAGCGAAATGACAGAGCTGCTGGTGGAAGCCCACAGCCAATTGTCACTCCTGGAGGGATTAACATCCAGGATTCCGGATATGTCTCTTTTTGTGTCCATGTATGTCAGGAAGGAGGCACTTTTGTCATCTCAGATTGAGGGCACGCAGGCAACTCTTGATGACGTACTTGATCCCCTGCGGGACGAGAATGCCAATCTGG
Organism: Clostridiales bacterium; assembly: GCA_021204765.1. GTDB lineage: Bacteria > Bacillota > Clostridia > Lachnospirales > Lachnospiraceae > Eubacterium_I. Next base: position 4,429 of record JAJPYU010000095.1, on the reverse strand, counting down.
ATGTGTCGGACGTAGTGAATTATATCCGTGCAACTGACTATGCTACAGGCAGACTTGAGACCCTTCCTCTCTGCAACAGGCTGTTACGGGAGACTCACGCCGTGCTTATGGAAAATGTCCGGGGACAGGATAAGGAGCCGGGAGAGTTCCGCCACTCACAGAACTGGATAGGCGGTCAGGGCAGCAGCTTGAGAAACGCCAGATACATTCCTCCTAATACAGAGGATATGGAGGCAGCCCTGTATGATCTGGAACAGTTTATAAATGGGGAAGATAATCTGGATGAGCTCACCCGCATTGCTTTGATTCACTATCAGTTTGAGACCATTCATCCATTTCTGGACGGCAATGGCAGGGTGGGACGACTTATGATTCCGCTCTATCTTATGGAGCGCAAAGTGTTGACTTCCCCGGCCCTCTATATTTCCTGTTATCTGAAGCAGAACAGGATAGAGTATTATGACCGTATGTCTGAGGTGAGAAGAAGCGGGAACTACGAGCAGTGGGTGAAATTTTTCCTCAGGGCAGTGGCCGCATCATCCGGGGATGCTGTGAAGACCATTGACAAGCTCTCGGAATGTCATAAACAGTCAGTACAGGCCATTGGGGAGCACTACAGTGGCAAGATAAAAAATACGGCCATGCTTTTTTTCAATTACCTGGAACAAAGCCCTATTATAGAGATAGGAAAGACAGCCCAATCTCTGGAAATGGCTTATAACACAGCTGCCCGCTATGTGAGGGATTTCTGTGAGATGGGTATCCTTGCAGAGAGGGAGAAGTCAGGGAAGACAAGGATATTCTCATATGAAAATTACCTGGACATACTGAGGAAAGATACCTGAATATTCGTCTTTTGTGGCCATCGACACGGATTATGCGGAAGTATGAAAGGAATCACAGCCCTGGCCTGTCGCCCTGTATCTTGCCCTCCCCGCCGGTCCTCACGGATGAGGGTGTGCGGCCGTAGATGGTCTTGAAGACCCGGTTAAAGAGCTTTTGATTGGTGAAGCCGTTTCTCTCCGCAATATCGGCCACAGACAGGTCGGTGTCGATGAGGTCGTGATAGACATGGGTGGCCCGCACCTCATTTACATATTGCAGGAAGGTAGTATTCATATTTTTCCTGAAAAATCTGCAGAAATACTCCACGGAGAGCCCCAGGAGGTCTGCGGCGTCCACTGTGGACAGGGGCTCGGGGTAGCGCTCATCCACCCAGGAGATGAGCTCTATGAGCCTCTCCCTGGTCAGGGCGTCCACCTGATCTAATGGGATGTCGGCGGTCTTTACGGAAAAATGCCGTATAAGCAGGGCCAGCACCTGGAGGATGAGCCCCTCGGACTCCATGTCAGCTGCTGCCAGATCCCCGATGTACAGCCGTATCACCTCGTCCAGTTTCTCGCAGATCTCCGTGTAGGCCGGGCGCTGCGCTTCTGTCACCTCATCCGCATAGCAGCGTATACGGTAGAGCTCGATATCCGGCATATACTTCTCCAGCATGCTCTCGGAAATGTGCACCGAGAGGAACATCCCCACCGCCGAGCTGCATCTGGTGCTGTGCACCTGCCTGGGTGCCACCACTGTGGCCTGCCTTTTGAGCAGCGGATGCTCTGCGCCCTCTATATTGATGATGGCATCCCCATTTAAGGGAAAGATGATCTCCATCACCTCATGCCAGTGGGGCGGATAATACCCGCCCGGCCTGGTCCGAAAGGCCAGATTCAGGCCCATCTCATTTAATTCATGTATTTTCTCATAAGCAGCACTTCCCATAGCTGAACCTTCTTAAAAACCGTCTAAGCGACAACACTCTGTGCTTTTACGGTGCCTGTGAAAAGCGATGGGCTCCCTCAAAATGCTTTGCATTCCCATCGCTTATCGCTCAGATGATAGCACAGCCCGGGGAATGGGTCAATATCGACTTGGTTTATACAGTTCACTGGGTGGGGGAATGTCTCTGAGTGAACAAGGCATGGGAATTCAACATCACGGATTTTGCATGAAGAAACAGGCAAATCGATTTGACAATATGGATATAATAGTGCAAACTATTATCGAAAGGAGCCTGATATATATGAAAGAGACTTGCAGAAAAGAGACATTGTCCTTCGGGGCTGAAATAGAGCTTAAGGTTACGCAGGTGGGTGGGGACATCCACCTGCTGCTTACCGGAGGCGGACGCCCGCATATAGGATGTACCGTGATGAGCGTACCGAGGCCCTCTCTGACAGGGGATGGCAGCAATGGCTGTACCTCCTCAGTCATCAATGCCCTCGGGCATAAGGATGAGGAGATCTGCCGTCTGATATCGGAGAAGGTTTGCCGCAGGAGCGGGTGCCTGGTGGTATGCAGTGGAGGTTTTCATGTGGATGGGATTTCCGCAGAGCAGATAAAAGAAGTAGTGGATACAGTAGGGCGGATGATCCTCCCGGTGGAGGCTACAGTGTGAAAAGTACCCCGCAACCAGATTTTCCGGGATTATCTGGAAAAATTGATTGAAGTGCGGATTTCCCTGTGGTAGAATTGGGAGAATTTAAGGAAATCTGCATGGGGTAAGGAGGAATATACAGCATGAAAGCAGTTATTTTTGATCTGGACGGAGTCATTGTTTTTACGGATAAATTTCACTATCAGGCCTGGAAGAAAGCAGCGGATGACCTGGGTGTATATTTTGACGAGGAGATAAACAACCGCCTCAGGGGTGTAAGCCGCATGGCCAGCCTGGAGATCATACTGGAACGTTATGAGGGTGAGCCCCTGACAGAAAGACAGAAAGTGGAGATCACTGAAAAGAAAAACGAGACGTACCGTAGTCTGCTCTCCACTATGACCCCGGCGGACGTCACCGGGGAGACCAGGGAGACCCTGGCGGAGATCCGCAGGAGGGGATATGGCATAGCTCTTGGATCATCCAGTAAGAATGCCCGGTATATCCTGGAGCAGGTGGGACTTACAGATGCCTTTGATGAGATCTCCGACGGCACCATGATAACCCACTCCAAGCCTGATCCGGAGGTATTTCTGACAGCGGCCGGACTGCTGGGGCAGGATCCGGCGGACTGCCTGGTGGTGGAAGATGCCGAGGCCGGCATCGACGCCGGTATCGCAGGGGGTATGAAGACGGCGGCTATCGGAGACGCAGTGCGCTGCGGCAAGGCAGATTATGAGCTTACGGCACTTTCTGACCTGCTGGGTATACTGGTCTGATATACTTTATATCCCTGACTGCCCCGAGTGCTCCGACCGATACTCCATGGGAGTCATGCCGTAATATTTTTTGAAGATATGCCGGAAATTTTCGGGGGCTGCGTAACCCAGCTCCTCGGATATGGCGGTGATGGAGAGATTGGGGTTCTGCATCAGGCGCACAGCCTGGCGGAGCCTTATTTTCTGTATATTCTGGCTGAAGCTTATGCCGGTGCTGTCCTTTATAATGCGCTGGATCTGGCGCTCGCTGTAATTGAAAAAGCCCGACAGTTCGGAGAGAGTTACGGTGCTGTAGTGTTCCTGTATATATTTGAGAATGAGTACGGTATTCTCATTTTCCTGTTTGGAATCTTTCTCTGAAATGATCACGTCAGTGCTGTGGTTTCTCAGCAGCGTAATAAAAAACAGGTTTATGATAGAGGAAAGCATGAGGTTCTTATACTGGCGGTTGTGGTCGAATTCCTGAAGAGAGTATCCCGCATAGCTGAAAAGCTCCTCATCCATCCCGGTTCTGAAGAGCAGGTAAGGGTGGGAACTCCGGCCGTAAAGGATCCTCATGAAAAAGTCGGAGAGTATATCGTTTTCATTTAAGACGCCGAAAAACGCATCTTCAAAGGTACTGGTACGGATGATATAGTTGAACATCATGCATTCGTCGGAAAAAGCGCTGATGGCGTGGCGGGTTTGTGGAGCAATAATGCATATGTCCCCAGTCTCCATGATGATCTTCTGTTCGGCTATGTAATTAACACAGCTGCCGTTAAGGACGCAGGCTATTTCTATGAAATCGTGGGAATGCCAGTAGGTCGGCAGATAGCGCAGATGGTGATAGATTTCCACATTGGAGCTGCCGGCGAAGAAGAGATCTTCCTCCAGACGCTGCTGAATGAGCTTTTCCGCAAACAGATTCGGGCATTTGGCAGTGGTCTCATCCAACACGTCGCGGATCTCGTCCAGAGTGTGGGGCTCGTCCAGATGACGATCCGGACAGCACTCCCAGGCGGATTTCAGCGCCAGCTCATAGGGTCTCAAATCGGTATCAATATCGTTTAAGATTTGATTCTGCATTATCATGAGTTGCCCTCCACAGGTTTATTTTCAAAATTCATAATGATACCACGGATTGCCCGCGTATGTTACAACCCTATTTGACCCTGGTATCATCATGATGTTGGGGTCAAATAAGATGATACCACGGATTGCTCCGCTCTCCGAGCTCCCG
>JAJPYU010000194.1 GCA_021204765.1 Clostridiales bacterium | reverse complement strand
CTGACCGTTCTGTTGGCGCCAACTGAGCGCACTCTTTTTGTGGATGGGAAAAATGCCGCGGAAGAAGAAAAAATACTTGAGCACCGCCAGGACGCCGGGATGATATTCCAGAATCCCGACAACCAGATAGTGGCCGGTGTGGTGGAGGAGGATGTGGCTTTCGGCCCGGAGAATCTGGGAGTTCCGACAGAAGAGATTTTAAATCGTGTAGATGAGAGCCTGCGCTCAGTCCGTATGGAGGATTACCGCAAGGATTCGCCGAATTGTCTTTCGGGAGGACAGAAGCAGAGAGTGGCGGTGGCCGGAGTACTGGCCATGCACCCGAAATGCATAGTGATGGATGAGCCCACTGCCATGCTGGATCCCGGCGGGCAGAGAGAAGTCATGGAGGCTGCCCACAGGCTTAATAAGGAGGACGGCGTCACCATTATACTCATCACCCACGACATGGGCGAGGCCGTGGAGTCAGACTATATCTATCTGCTGGATCAGGGACGGATAGCCATGGAGGGGTCGCCCCGGGAGATATTCTCACGGACGGAGGAGCTTATCTTCCATGGCATGGAGCTTCCGCCCATCACCCGGCTGGCAGAGCGGCTGAAAAAAGACGGGGTGGTTCTGCCCGGAGTCATACTGACCAGGGAAGAGATGACAGAGGCGCTTTGCGGCGGGAACGGGGTGCTTAAAGAAGGGCCGTCAGGGGCAGCAAAAGCCGATAGTGCAGGTGCTGCCGCCAGGATGAAAGCCGGCAGATCAGATGAAAAAGATGCCCGCGAACTGAAAAAAGCGGATGGCACGGACAGTGACAACAGGAAAGAAAAGCTGCGCCTTATGAATGTCTCCTTTTCCTACAGCTCAGGGGCTGCCAGGATAAAGCAGGCTCTTAAAAATATAAACCTTACAGTATACGAGGGTGATATGCTGGGACTCATCGGCCACACCGGTTCCGGAAAATCCACCCTGATACAGATGTTTGACGGGCTTTTGCGCCCGGATGAGGGCCGGGTTCTCTATGAGGGACAGGACATACGATCAGCCGGATTTTCCTTTAAGCAGCTTAGGGGGAAGGTGGGTCTGGTGTTCCAGTTTCCGGAGTATCAGCTCTTTGAGATGACGGTGATAAAGGATGCAGCTTTTGGCCCTAAAAACCAGGGCTTATCTGATGAGGAGGCTCTGGAAAAAGCCCGCGGAGCCCTGCGCCGGGTAAATCTCCCTGAGGAGTGCTGGGAGCAGTCGCCATTTGACCTCTCAGGAGGGGAGAAGAGAAGGGCTGCCATAGCCGGGGTGTTGGCCATGGAGCCGGAGGTGCTGATACTGGACGAACCCGCGGCGGGCATGGACCCAAAAGGTAAAAGAGAGCTCTTTGAGCTTATAAAAGGACTGCATGATGAGATGGGCATCACTGTGATCATGGTCTCTCACAGCATGAATGACATGGCAGAGTACGCTGACCGCCTGGTGGTACTGAATGAGGGGGAAATACTGCTCTCCGGAAGCCCTGAGGAGGTATTTTCCCATGGCAGGGAGCTGGAGGCGGCATCTTTGGGTCTGCCTGAGATGACTTACCTTATGAGGGATCTGGAGATGCGCGGCTGGCGTGTAGATACCTCCCTGATCACAGTTGAGCAGGCGGCAGATCAGATAAAGAGTTACTTTTAGCTCCCGCACAGAGCATTCTGCTGCCGGTGCGGGAAGAACGCGTAAATGGAGGTAACGATAAGGAGCTTATGTTAAAGGATATCACCCTGGGACAATTCTATCCTGCGGATTCAGTCCTCCACAGGCTGGATCCGAGAGTGAAGCTGGTGGGCACCATTGCCTACATAGTCTCCCTCTTTCTGATAAACGGAGTGTTCGGATGGGTGGTGGCCATAGGCTTTCTGGCGGTGATGATAGGCCTGTCAGGAGTTCCGGTGAAAATGATGCTTAAAGGAATCCGGGGCATATGGGTGCTGATACTCATCACGGCAGTCTGTAACTTCTTTTTTACCCGTACAGGTGCGGTGATCCTGCAAAAGGGAGTTATCTCCATCACTGCGACAGGAATACATAACTGTGTGTATTACAGCCTGCGTCTCATCTTCCTGGTGGTGGGTGCCTCGGTGATGACCCTGACCACCTCACCTGATCAGCTGACAGACGGACTGGAGACGGGACTGCGCTGCCTTAAGAAGATTGGCCTGCCTATCTCGGAGCTGGCTATGATGATGTCCATAGCCCTGCGCTTCATACCCATACTGGGTGACGAGGCGGAGAAGGTGAAAAAGGCCCAGATGGCCAGGGGAGCATCTTTCGACGAGGGCGGGCTCCTCATGAAGGTAAAGAGCCTGGTGCCCATACTGGTGCCTCTCTTTGTCTCGGCTTTCCGCCGTGCCAACGACCTGTCCCTGGCTATGGAGGCCCGCTGCTATAACGGGGGCGAGGGGCGGACCCGGATGAAGCCCCTGCGGTACGCAGGCCGGGATGCCGCAGGATACTTGATAATGCTCGTATATTTTGCTGCGATGATCGCGGTGCACGCCGCCATTGCTGTCATACTGTAATTAACTTAAATTATAAGACGCTCACGCAAAAATGAGTTCGTCGAAAAACGTCAAATGTTTTTCTCGTGAACTATTTCTTGCGTTCGCGCCTGCCTGGCATGAATTAAACATGGGGATTGCAGGATATGAAAAGAATAAAGCTAATAGTCGCCTACGACGGAAGCAATTACTGCGGCTGGCAGATACAGAATAACGGCCCCACCATCGAGGAAGAGCTAAATAAGGCCCTGTCCCACCTGCTGGGCGAGGACATCCGCGTCATCGGTGCCAGCCGGACGGACTCGGGAGTTCACGCACTGGGAAATGTGGCGGTATTTGACACTGAGACCAGGATACCGGCGGAGAAGATCTGCTTTGCGGTGAATATGGGGCTGCCTGAGGACATAGTGGTACAGTCCTCCTGTGAGGTGCCTCTCACCTGGCATCCGAGAAAGCGCGAGAGCAGGAAGACTTATGAATATAAGATACTCAATCGTCCCATGGCCATGCCCACCATCAGCCATGACAGCTATTTCTATCACTATCCCCTGGATGTGGAGGCCATGAGAAGGGCCGGCGGGTATTTCGTCGGGCCCCATGATTTCGCCAGCTTCTGCTCCGCGGGGGCTGAGGCGGAGAGCACCGTGCGGACTATCTATTCATGTAAAGTCACCCGGGATGGCGATATGATAAAGATCCGTGTCACCGGCAGCGGTTTCCTCTATAATATGGTAAGGATAATGGCGGGGACACTGGTGCAGGTGGGCACCGGGAAGATGAAGCCGGAGGACATGCCCCGCATATTGGCCGCAAAAGACAGGAGAGTGGCGGGACCCACCGCTCCGGCAAAAGGGCTGACACTGATAAGAATTGATTATGAGGATTAGAGATTAAATCTACTCGCCGTCTATAAGCTTTCCGTCACTATCAAATGAAGCGGTGCCGAAGGGAGAGGAGTACTCATTTAAGAGGCTGATTATATTGTCTCCGGTGTCACCCTCGGCCACCACAGGATGGAAATCATTGTATCCGTCAGCGGAGCTTAGGCGGCAGGGAATCACACTTGCGTCTATTTCTTCGGTCTGAAGCTCACCATCCACTATGGTGAAGGTCTGTTGGTATATCATGGTATTCTTGTCTGAAGGGTTCTTATTTCCGCCGAAACAGAAGTTCCCCATACTGTATAGTATCACTTTTCCGTTATAGACCTCCATGCCCTGGAGCACATGGGGATGACAGCCCAGGATCAGGTCTGCCCCGGCATCGACGAGTGCATGAGCTGCGCTCTGCTGGAAATCAGTGGGGTAATAATCCTTTTCTATTCCCCAGTGGCAGCAGGCGATGACCACCTCTGCGCCCTCGTCCCGCAGATCCTGAATCTGGGATTCCATATTGGACAGCTTGTCCGCGGACTCGGAGATCAGGTTGGCGGAGACCATGCCGACCTTTATCCCATCCTCAGAGATATACATTCCGGGCTCCTCCGAGTATGCCCAGACGATGCCGGCTTCGTCCAGCACCTCGGTGGTATCGTCAAATCCCGACTGGCTGTAATCATAGGAATGATTGTTCCCTCTGGAGCAGGCCTCGATGGAGGAATTGATCAGGATATTTATGTACTCCGGGCGCCCCTTTAAATTAAACTCCTTCTCGACAATGTCGTTGGAGGTGGTAAGTACACATTCCAGATTCACCACCGTCATGTCATCGGCTTCGAAAATGTCGCGGACCCCATCGAAAAAATAGTCCGCGCCGTAAGTGTCATAGTAGTCGTTAAAAGAGCCCTCATAGCTCTGCGCTTCCGTAACTCCCAGGGTGCAGTCCCCTGCAGCGGAGATGGTCAGTGTCTTTATCTCCGGTTCGCTCTCCCCCGTCAGCTTGGCTGTGTCTTCCCCGTCGATCTCGGTATCGCCTTCGGTATCGCTGTCACTGTCAGCATCTGTGATGATCCCCGATACCCCCACTGTATTTTCAGAGATATCAACGTCCGCTTGTCCGGGACCTTTGATCTCCCCTGAACTGCCACAGGAGATGGCCGCAAGCAGCGATGCCAGACATGCCGTGATGACACAGATCCTGATCATGTTATATCTGTTTTTCATTAAAATCTCCATCCCCCGCCTTTTTGTTGGCGGCACAAACAGCTATGAAAGACAGTTCTTTTACAGTACTGTTCTCTCTTTCATGCCACTCGCTGCAATGGG
>JAJPYU010000139.1 GCA_021204765.1 Clostridiales bacterium | reverse complement strand
CTGATAGGCAGCAGGGCCGTGCTAAGGGCTGTGGCCAGCAGCGAGCTGGCGATACATGATATTACTATATTGATGAAGATCAGATTTCTCTTTCTGTCTGAAATTGTTGTCTGTGCCATGATAAAACTCCTTTTTCTTTACTGCATTTGCTTAGCTGACCCTGTCAGGTACAGATACAAAAAATAATCTGTTAAATTGCCATTTTACTCTCTGTACAGCATTTTCTTGCGGATGCGGAGCATCTCCTCGGCATCATGCTGCCCCAGTTTTTTGAGGACCGCCGCCAGAGAAAGGATAATATCATTTTTTTCTTTAAGGAACATTTCCGTGCCAGCGTCAGTCAGGTTGACAATGGTCTGACGGGTGTCTGTGGTATCGGAGGTTCGCATGATCCAGCCTTTGCCTTCCATATGATTTAATATCACGGCTATCCTGGCGGAGCTGACCATCATCCCTTTACTCATATCTTTGGGGTGGGCAGAGCCGTCATGCTCATACAGGTAGCCCAGAGCATAGAGCTCTCCCCTGGAATAACCGTCCATCTGGTGGTTTACCTCCAGCCGTTTTAACCCGGCGTGGATATCCAACAATTCTTTTGCAATCTCTTCATAAGTCATAATGTTCTCCGGTCCGCTTATTGCTAACGGCATTAGCATTATTCGCAACGCTTATACACTACCACTGTCAGAGTGCATCGTCAAGCCCAAATATTAAAAGATTATAATACTCTTGACTTTTGTAAAAACAATAATTATTATCATATTTAGAAAGAAAATGCGTAATTGCATATGTTTTTATCATACCTTTTGAACCCCAACATCTTAACATAGGTAAAATAAAAAATGACAGGAGGAGCTTATGATTTACAAATGCAGAATTTGCGGCTGCATTTTTGACGAAGAAAAAGAAGGTAAAACCATCGCGGATTTAAAGGAATGTCCTGTATGCAAACATTCAGCGGATAATCTGCTGCCGGTGGAGTCTGCATCCGTTGGGACAGAAGTAAAACCGATGGAGGATAAAGCGGCGGCAAAAGGCTGTCCCGAGTCCTGTTCTCTGGAGTATCCTGCCGAGACCAGGAAACCTGACTCAAACTATCGTTACATGTCTGCCATACATCAGATGGCCGTCACCGGCGAGCCCATAATCGAAGCCATGGGTACACAGATGCCCATGCCCAACTGGGACGATATCATGATACTGGGAGCACAGCTTAATCCCGCGCCTTTAGACGAGCATGCCCCGGTGAGCACCATGACCGTCATCGGAAAGCACGCCAAGAAGCCCATGATACTGGGCAGCCCGGTGTATATCTCCCATATGTCATTCGGGGCGCTTTCCAAAGAAGTAAAGACCGCTCTGGCAAAGGGCAGCGCCATGGCCCACACTGCCATCTGCAGCGGGGAGGGCGGCATCCTTCCCGAGGAACGGGCCAACGCATATAAGTACATCTTTGAGTATGTCCCCAATAAATACAGTGTGACAGATGAGAATCTTAAGAACGCAGACGCCATAGAGATTAAGATAGGCCAGGGCACCAAGCCCGGTATGGGCGGACATCTCCCCGGCAGCAAAGTGACTCCCGAGATAGCTGTTGTCCGTGAGAAGCCCCTGGGTCAGGATGTCATCAGTCCGTCAAAGTTTGAGGAAATAAACACGAAGGATGACTTAAAGGATATGGTAAGTATGCTTCGCCGCCGTTCTGACGGACGCCCCATCGGAATCAAGATAGCCGCCGGAAGGATTGAGAGAGATCTGGAATACTGTGTGTATGCCGAGCCGGACTTTATCACCATTGACGGCAGGGGCGGTGCCACAGGCGCTTCTCCGGCTATAGTCAGGGATTCCACCAGCGTACCCACAGTCTTTGCTCTTTATCGTGCAAGAAAATATCTGGATTCCGTCGGATCGGACATTTCTCTGGTGATCACCGGAGGACTGCGGGTGTCATCTGATTTCGCCAAGGCCCTGGCCATGGGAGCGGACGCCGTGGCAATCGCCAGTGCGGCCATGGTGGCGGCTGCCTGCCAGCAATACCGCATCTGCGGCAGCGGGAACTGCCCGGTGGGTGTGGCCACTCAGGATCCGGAGCTTCGGAGCAGGCTGAATATAGAGGCCTCTGCAAAGAGAGTAGCCAATTTCCTGAGTGTATCCACAGCGGAGCTTAAGACTTTCGCCAGGATCACGGGACACAGCAATGTCCATGACCTGAATGTCAGCGATCTGTGCACATACAACAGGGAGATTTCAGAGTATACGAATATACCTCATGCCTGAGCTGTCTGTCGACCCGGAATACTGCAGCCCTGATCATTCGATCATTCTTCCATATGAGCAGTTTATCAATCGCCGAATCAGGGCTGCTGACTGTAGCCGGTGCATCCATTTACGCAAACCTTCCGTACTTAAAAGAAATAATAACAAAACAGCTCCTGATCTGCAAAAGAATCCGCTGTTGTTCTACAATACCAGCGACAGCACGAAAGCCACGCCGCAGCACAGCAGCGCCACCTGGAACAGGCTTCCTCCTTTCCAGGCGACGATGATACCCAGTATCAGGGCTGCCAGGCCGGCTATGGGTGAGCCGGTAGCCTCGGTGATGGCCGGAAAGGTCATGACCGCCAGAGTCACATAGGGAACGTAATATAAGAATGACAATATGAACTGATTCTTTATGGGTCTGCGAATCAGGGTCAGAGGGATGACGCGGATGCCGTAGCTGACCAGTCCCATTATTAAGATGTATATAAAAATGTTTCCGCTCATTTCATCTGCAGCCTTTCCTGTCTGCCGTCCACTTATATTACTACCTGTTAAAACACATTTTTTTATTGCGCACCGGTCAAAGTGCATATACTCTAAGATTTTACTGATCAGTCTTTAATTTCAAATTTTCTTTGCTGTCTTCTTCACCCTCACCGGCATTCTTAACAGGACATATGACTGCTGCCAATGCTGAAATCGCCACAGTCAATATGATGATCCTCGTCCCCTCAGACAGATTGGATATCAGCGGCAGATGCGCCACCGCGAAACTGGCAGCGAAGCTTACTATGACGCAGACCAGCACGGCCCTGTCTTTTTTGGCCGGCGGGATGATGATGGCTATAAACATACCGTAGAGCATGACGCTTAAGGCTCCCACCAGTATTGCAGGCAGGACATTTCCCACAATGACGCCGAACATAGTCCCCAGCGCCCATCCCGGTATGGCCACGGCGAAGGCTCCGTACATATATTTGGGCACCAGTTTCCCGGGTCTGTTTATTGCCAGACCGAAGAGTTCATCTGTGATATCATATCCTATTACAAGTCTGTGGAAAAAGGGAGTCTCTGACGAGAACTTCTGGCTTAAGGAACAGCTCATCAGCAGATACCTGATATTCGCCACCAGGGTCATTAAGGCCATCTGGAAATATGACCCGGCCGCGGCGATGACGCGTATCCCGGCATACTCTCCCGCAGAGGCGTTGTTAAAAAGACTTAACAGCAGACCCTGCACAGCGTTCAGTCCGGCATTTCTGGCAGCGATGCCTATGGCAAAGCCCACCGCTATATATCCCAAACAAACAGGCATGCCGTCCCGCATGCCTGTTTTAAATAAGCTCTGATCCGTTTTCATACAATTACCATAGCCTCCAAAAAGACAATACCACGGATTGATCCGCATTGCATGTTCCGCAATCATCAGTATACAAGAATATTTTTTATTTACAAGTGCTTTTATAGCTCATCCAACAGTATGCTTACCAGGAAAATTTATGATTTTCCTTAATTTGCCCATAAAACACCTGTTGCCCTTAAAATCTCTGTGATTTTAAGGGCAACACATTTTAATCCGGTTGTTTGTATTTAAATTACTTATCTGCCCTCATAGCCCGCTTTTTCTTTCTCCTTCGCACTATGCGGCGGATGATGAGCACGATCACCACAATAATTACCGCAACGATCACGATCACCGCAACCGTGATCTTGTTCATCCCCTTAAGGAGCGCCACCGGATTCCATGAATCATCCTCCACCTTTCTGGTAGTGCAAAGCTCCTGGGCGTAGGTATCAGGTATCCCGTCCTCTCCGAAGGACTCTATGTAGCTGGCCAGGGCGTACCATTCCTTGAGCTCCTGACCGTTCTCATCATAAATAATGCAGTCATCAAAATCGGTGATCTCTGTGCCGTCAGCGTACTTTGGCGTGATGGACAAAAGCCCGAAGGACTGGTCTTTCACTGCCCCCAGCATCTGCGCACAGTATAATCCTGTCACCACCTTGTAAAGCTTGTCATCCTCCAACTGATCGAGGCTCCCATCGGGATTTACTATCTGCACTGACTCGACCCGGTTAAGGAACATCCTGTGAGGATTCCAGGTGAACGTGATTCCGGAGACATGGAGCTGGGCCGAGGGCATCATCCCCTGTATGGAAGCGTCTATCTCACAGCCCTGCTTTAACTCTTTTCCGGTGATCCATATCTCCGCCAGGGGATATCCGGCCAGCCCGTCCGTCCCCGTCCCCAGGGAGGAGACATTGAAGACGTCCGCTACAGTGATATCTCCGGTGGTAAAGCTGCCTCTGATCACTCCCGAAACTGTCAGTGCAAGAGTGGGCGGCTCGGCGTCCTCTCCCTCCGCCTGTTCCACTGCATACATGTAGGAATCCGCGATCAGGTCCCCCAGACCGCTCTCCCGATGGTTATAATACAGGTCATCCTCACTGTCAAAGGCCACCT
>JAJPYU010000143.1 GCA_021204765.1 Clostridiales bacterium | reverse complement strand
GAAGGATGTGAGTATGCAAATGGAACAATAAGAACCTATGTAAAACAACTGGCAAGCGAAAATGGCCTGGAGCTTACGAAATATAAATCAGGTTGTTGATTTATACTTAAAATTAACCCGGGTTTAACGTTCAGATTTGACCCACCTCCGGTGGTGTCAGCCTGGCATTGTGATCCATCGTTTTTTCACTGTTCCTTGAAAATTTAACACTGTGAATTGACCCACCTCTGCTTCATTTATAAAATACTTCCTGTATCTACTACAGGAAGGAGGAAAGAAAGAGGTGAAAGACTTGGAAGATTGGGCAGCTGTTCAGAGAGTTTACAAGCAGACCGGTTCCATCCGGCGGACAGCCAGTCTCCTCTCCATTTCCAGGAATACGGTCAGGAGGCTTCTTAAGCTGAAGACCCCGCCGGCATACGGCCGGGAGATCTACCATTCAAAGCTTGATGAATTTAAAGAGCAGATCATCGTCTGGAGATGTGAGCCGTACCTGTTTAACGGCACGCGCATCTTCAGGGAACTGAAGAAAAAAGGCTATGAAGGCAGCATCGGCCCGGTATACCGTTTCCTGAGGAAGGTTGATGAGGACGCTGGCCGGATCAGCAGCAAAGCAACGGTGAGGCACGAAAGTCCTCCCGGCGACCAGGCACAGTTCGACTGGTCAGAATACAGCGTGGATGTCTATGGAAGAGAAGTCAAAGTGTACTGCTTTTCCATGATCCTGGCAGCATCGAGGAAAAAAGCAGTCTGTTTCTCCCTGAAAGCTGATGCGGATGCCATCTATACCGCCATCCAGGAACTCTTCGCAGACCTCGCCGGCGTCACATTGGAACTGCTGGTTGACAACCCGAAAGCGCTGGTCATTGAGAATGACCCGAAATCAGAAGAGGAGATCCGGTACAACCCGCAGGCCCTGATGCTCGCGAAACACCTGGGTACGGAGCTGAACGCATGCCCGTGTTACTGGCCGCGCAAGAAAGGGAAGATTGAACGCCCGTTCGATTACATCTCCGAACAGTTTATCAAAGGAAACCGCTTCGCCGATATGGAGGACCTGAACCGGCGGGGGAAAGAGTTTGTAGACGCGTGGTGTGATGAAAAACACACGACTACACAGCGGATCCCCAACCAGCATTACCTGCTGGAGGAAAAAGCTCTCCTGCAGCCGCTCCCCAAAAGCGTATACCACGTGCGGCCTCCTGTCGCGCGGAAGGTCAGCCCGGACAGTTTCGTCCATATCAGCGGGAGCAGCTACAGCGTCCCGGTCAGGTATGTAGGCAAAACGGTAAGTTTCCGTCTGACATATGGATTCCGGATCGAACTGTATGATAAAAACGGGGAGCTTTTCCAGACAATGGAGGCGTCGGATAAGAAGCACGGGACCCTCGTAAACCCGGAGCATTATGAACCCATCGCGCCCAGGATTCCCACGTCGATCCCCCAGATCCGGCGGGATTTCACGCAGCTCTATAAAAACGGGGAACGGTACCTGGCGGCTGCGGGGCGGAGATTTGACCAACCGACGCATTACGCACGGAAGATCATGGAACTCGGGGACCTGTATGAAACGGATGTGCTGGATTACCTGATCGGTGTTGCCGTGGATGAAGGGAAACTGGATATGAGATCGTTCAAAGCCCTGCTCAGGGAGTACAACAGCGGAAAAAGGGAAATCGGCGCCGGCGCGGGAGAAGCGGGATCGCCCGGAACACCGGAAGACCCCCAGCTGACGCGCGACTGCAGTTATTATGAGGATTTCGCAAAGGAGGGATATCATGCAGGCACCGGAAAATGATGGAAGGAAAGCTTATAACCTGAACGGGCTGAAACGGTTCAGGCTTGTGGACATCCGGGAGCAGTATGACGACCTGATCGCGCAGGCACGTCAGGAGAAGCCGGATTATGAGGAGTTCCTGGCCCAGCTGATCCGAACCGAGGAAGAGGGAAAGGACGCCAGGCGGAGCCGGATGCTGGTGAACCGTGCGCACTTTGAAAGCACCGTCAGCCTGGATGACATTGATTACAGTTTTAACCCTTCGTTGGACAAAAGCCAGATCGAGGACCTTGGGCAGCTGCATTTTCTTGACGCACATGAGAACATCATCATCATCGGGCCGCCCGGCGTAGGCAAGAGCATGATCGCGACCGGCATCGGTATGAACGCGTGCAGGGCAGGCCGAAAAGTCCTCTTTGCCAACGCGAAAGACCTGGTGGACCGGCTCTATGATGAAATGGAAGCGGGACGCCTGCATGAGACACTGGCGAAGGTATTGAAAACAGACCTGCTGATAATCGATGAGCTCTCCTACATCAGGATGGACAGGGAAAGAGAGAGCCTCTTTTTCCAGATCATACGCCAACGATACGAAAAAGGCTCCCTCATCATAACGACCAACCTCCCGATGGGACGTTGGGATGAATTATTCACCGGCCACCTGGCGGCGACAGCGATCCTGGACCGGCTGCTCCACCACTGCCATGTGCTGAGTATAACAGGTGAGAGCTACCGTGTCAAAGGGAACAGGCACAGTGTTGAAAAAAGAAAGGATACAGATAAAAATGAGGAAACGTGAAAGAGACGCGATGGTGCGTAAGGGACTGAAAGAATACGAGGCTGCCACTGAGATGACAGGCAGCGAGCGGGAAGCCCTCCGCGAATGGGTTGAGGATGGGAACAGCGTCCACGATATCCCATTCATGGCTTACACAGAATGGGGGACACCCATGGATTTCCTGGATGCGTACCGTAACGAGGAGGAGATCCGGCGGGACCTCGAGAAGCTGGACGAGCACGGGTGCGAAAACCACCTGGCACGGCTGCGCGGCGAGGATACATTGGACAACCTGCGCGAGGACCTGGATGAAGCTCTGCGGAAAGCGGATGTTTATTACCGGGTGCTGATAAGGCATGGCCTCCTGGCGGAGGCAGAGTATGAAATGGCGGCTGCAAAATCTGCACCGCCGGTGATGCTGCCGTCATCGGAAGACGGTGAAGAACTCCCGTTTCCGGAGCCGGAAGGAGGAAGTTATGCCGAAAAGTAAAGTCAGCTCTGACGAGCTGGAGGAATTAGCGGAGCTTTATAATAAAGAAGGGAAGCGCGCGGTCAAAGATCTGTTGACGGATCAGTACGGCATCCTGTCGCCTGATTCCGTGATCAGAAGGATGAAAAACGCTGCCGGCCTGAAATATGATGCGGCCGTCGACAGGTTTTTCGTGAAGGAGGATGCCAGCGCGGATAACGTATTTATGAGTATTGAAGAACTATGCGCTGCGCCGGCGCAGGGTATCGGCCCGGCAAAAAGGGAAATGGAAGACCAAACGGCCGCGATGGAGAACCTGATACATGCCCTGATCGGCGAACGGCTGCTGGAGCTCAGCAAGTATGTCATCCTCAGTTCCCTCTCCAGGACAGTGGTCATAGACAGGACCGCCCTGGAGAGCAACGGGTACCGCGTGGAGATCCATTAAGCAGCCCATCAGCGCGGATGCGTCCGGCGAAATAAATGAAAACCACGAATCCGAAAAGAGCCGGCGTCACCGAAACAGATCAGGAGTATATGCAGATCTATTATCACGGCGGTGATCCGATGTCCTTCAGGGATTTCACGGATTCCATGGCGCGTCTGGCTAAGGGTGAGGATGATGAAAAGTATTAAGTTGTCAATGTAATTCTATAGCTGATCAGGACCGCATTGCCAGCTCTTTGAAGAGGCCGGGGTATGGGGCAGAGCCCCATTATACCTGCAGCAGGCCCGAAAAACTCTGCGGAGCGGTTCCCCCGCGTATACTGATGTGGCCGACGCGGGACTGTATGTATTTTCCAGCTCCCCGTGTCGGCACGATAACGGGACGCGGGGGGAACAAGTCAGTCAAGTGGAACGTGGAATACCGCAGCCCCATGGTAAAAAAGATTGCGCGCGAGCGGGTTGCGGCTGTTCAGGAAAGCAACCATCTTCAACCCGCGAGCTGCGCATCTTCACAGAGCGTTTTTGTGTGATAGGAGATGAAATTTCCTATCACACAAAAAGAGCCCGGCATCGGTATCCCATGGGGCGAGGATATGCCGCGAAAGCCACTTGACGGACGCAAAGCGGATCGACAGGAAACAGTCTTATACCGGACTGCTCAATAGGCGCCAAGGGAAGCTGCAGGGCGGGTCAAAACACAGTGTAAAAAACGGGATTTATAAAATAAAATGACCCACGGGTCAAGATCTAAAAAAATTTGACAGGGTGGGTTAATTTTAAACGAAAAAGCGGGTCAATTCTACTTGACAATCAACAGAAACAATCCCTTAAGTTCAAGATACCATTTTCTATCTTTCGTGAGATATTTATTCCTATTGCTTGGTGTCATATCAGACAAATCAATTGCATATTTTTTTACAGGGTGAAATTTTTCTACCTGTGCGGTTGAAGTATATAAGGAATAGGAATCATCTCTTAAATTATGCGCATTTTTCTTCTGAGAAAATTGGAGAAGAGAATCCACAGATGCGTTTGCTGTAAAACCATAAAGCAGCCTGATCATTTCCTATAATCATCTCAATGGACGCCAGAGATGTGCTGCCTTTCGGCGTCCATGACATTCCATTATGTTTCTGCCGTTCCGCTATTAGAATGTCATTGCTTTTTTCAACGGGATTACTGGAACAGCGGAGTCCCAGATGTTTTCGAATGGCATAACAGACGATACTTTCTTTTTTCCGTTCCAGATATGAGATGTATTCTTCAAGACGGCACCTGCTTTTAATGATTTTTTGCGGCAGTG
>JAJPYU010000118.1 GCA_021204765.1 Clostridiales bacterium | reverse complement strand
CCTTAAGTCCCCTGAGGATTGAGACAGTGTCCTCCACCGTGGGCTCGGCCACCATAACCGGCTGGAAGCGGCGCTCCAGGGCCGCATCCTTTTCCACGTACTCCCGGTACTCATCCAGGGTAGTGGCACCTATGCAGTGGAGCTCTCCCCTGGCCAGCATGGGCTTTAACATATTCCCGGCATCCATGGCTCCGTCGGTCTTGCCCGCTCCGACGATAGTGTGCAGCTCATCAATGAAAAGGATGATCTGGCCGTCGCTGGCCTTCACCTCGTCCAGGACGGCTTTAAGCCTCTCCTCGAACTCTCCTCTGTACTTGGCTCCCGCCAGCAGGGCTCCCATATCCAGGGCAAAGAGCTTTTTCTCCTTAAGTCCCTCAGGGACATCTCCCCTGACTATACGCTGGGCCAGGCCCTCCACCACGGCGGTCTTGCCGACACCGGGCTCACCGATGAGCACCGGGTTATTCTTGGTCTTTCTGGAAAGGATGCGGATCACGTTCCTGATCTCCGAGTCTCGGCCTATGACCGGATCCATCTTCTGATCCCTGGCCCGCTCCACCATGTCGTAGCCGTACTTATTTAAAGTATCATAGGTGGCCTCAGGATTATCTGAGGTAACCCGCTGATTGCCCCTCACTGTGGAGAGCGCCTGAAGAAAACGTTCCCTGGTGATGCCGTACTCCCGGAAGATCTCCTTCATTGCCGGGTTCGGATATTTCAGCATGCTTAAGAAGAGATGCTCCACGGAGACATACTCATCTCCCATGGCCTTCGCCTCGTCCTCTGCGGAGATCAGCACCTTGTTGAGCATCTGGCCCACATGAACCTGTCCGCCCTGCACCTTCACCCTCTTCTCCAGATGCCGGATCGCATTGTCATCAAAATGCTCCCTGTTTATCTCCATCTTCTCAATGAGCTTCGGGATCAGGCCGTCCTCCTGATGCATTAACGCAACCAGCAGATGCTCCTGCTCGATTTCCTGATTGCCATACTCGTAGGCCAGCTTTTCGCAGTCCTGTATGGCTTCCATTGATTTCTGTGTAAATTTCTGAATGTTCATAACCAACCCTCCTCTCGTTAAAGGTCTGCCGCATCTGATCCCTGCCGGAGCAGACTCAGCGGTTTATCTGTTAAATTCCCCGGGAGTTGTTTCCCGGGGTGAAGTGGTTTCTTTTGCTTCCTCTAATGTTATACTACAAAAATTAGCACTCGTCAACCCCGAGTGCTAACAATTTTTAAATTTTATTTTCCCCGTAATACAAAAGGACCAGAGCCTCAAGCTCCGGTCTTTTCGCCTCTCATGTGCATGCAACTGAAAGGAGTGTATGCATCGCGTGCACAAAAAAGATAAAGAAAATGTATATCACTCAACTATAATACCACAGTTATTCTCAGGCTGCAAGTGATTTTTTGTAAATTTCAAACTAACTGATGGCTGGCAGCTGTATGGCATATGGCAGATACTGCGGGACATGCCACAGCTATTTTCCAACGTCCCAGCCGATAAGCATCTGTTCGGTATTGAGAAGGCTGTCATAGGCCTGGTCATACATAGCCTCGAGACCGCTCCAGATCTCCTCGCGTGTCTTTATATACATGCGGTGCAGGGCCCTGGGGCAGCATTTTTCCTGCTCTATCCCGGCTTTCCCCGCCAGTATACGTATGGACTTGGCAATATTTGACCGATCCAGTGTATTGCCGCTGCGGGTGACGAAGACCGGACCTTCCATAATTCCGTTTTCCTTAATATAATGATCCAGTTCCTTTAAGAGACAGACGGGGATCTCCTCCTCACGGCCGCCTGACATTTTCACGCATCCCTTCCCGACAGCCTCCACTGTGATATTGGGCAGGTCGCGGATGGTTATATTCATGGTGGCAAATACCTTTATCAAAATGTACTCCTGCTCACTCCCGATCTCCCGGACCTTCGCCATAAATGACAGGTACTCCGAACGGGAAAGCTCCGGCTGGGCATCCCGGGGCTCAAGCTGGGTATGATGGAGCCTGGTTCTCTCAAAGCCGCAATAACGCATCAGGCTGTTTACCGCAGAAGCCCAGAGATTGATCGTGCTGGGGGCATAACCCTTCCCATCGAGATATTCGCGCCAGCTCTCCAGCCGGTCCAGGGTAATTGTCTGATCCTCAGGAAGGAAATCGATCAGTTCATCCAGAGCCCGGCGGTATACTTTCACGGTCTCTTCCTGCCGGCCATTGCTGATCATGGTCTCAAAAAATCGATCCACCAGCTCCGGGGTGAGCGAGAGCTCCTCACCTGTGTAAATTGTCTTTTGTTCACTCATAAGTTCACCTGTTTCTTTCTTCTGTATATTATTCTACTTCCAATGATGAATCCAGTCAAGGTTGATACTGCTATAATTATAATACAAATCAATGGGCGATTGTTGTCAGCTGTACGTACAATACTCAGCATGGCGGGTTCCGCATTAATTTCATCCGGTTCTGCATCAAACCAATCGATAAGCTCCCGCGATGGACCGATGCCCGTCCAGTCAGTTACAGGATCGTCAAGTTCTATATCCATCCAGTCAGTTATCGTCCCGGCCGGGCCAATGCCGGTCCAGTCAGTTAACTCCTGCGACGGGCCAATGCCGGTCCATTCGGTAAGCTCCTGGGATGAGTCTATATCCGTCCAGTCGATGATCTCCTGCGATGGGCCGATGCCCGTCCAGTCAGTAAGCTCCTGCGATGGGCCGATATTCGTCCAGTCGATGATCTCCTGTGATGAGCCGATGTCCGTCCAGTCGATGATCTCCTGTGATGAGCCGATGTCCGTCCAATCCTCTGCCCTGACAAGATAGAGGCTCAGGTAATTCGAGCCCGGTGCCACCATCAGATATTCATGGGTAGTTTCCTGGAAATGCACGTCCTCCACCCCTCCGCTGGCTGTCCCCGTCACTGATCCCACCAGCGTATAGCCCTGTTCCCTAAGGCTTTCCAGGGATGCCGGTGTCACATGTGTGTAAGGTGCCAGGCCGCTTTTGCTCTCGGAGAGCTCGGGACGCAGCTCGTATTCTCCATTGGTTGAGGCATCTTTTACGTAGTAATCAATGTTGCAGGACAAAACCTGGGAGAATTCCACCATATCCAACAGATTTCCCTGGCTCTGAATTCCCGACGCATTTCTTGATACGAAGAAAAATCTGGTCATATACTGCCCATCCGGAACCTCGTAACTGCCGGAATAATGTTCCCATCCGGAGCTTGTTCCGGTGCTGGTGGTAGCTATGCGCCAGGTGGTGA
This sequence comes from Clostridiales bacterium, assembly GCA_021204765.1. Classification (GTDB taxonomy): domain Bacteria; phylum Bacillota; class Clostridia; order Lachnospirales; family Lachnospiraceae; genus Eubacterium_I. The sequence continues at coordinate 1,544 of JAJPYU010000118.1, read as the reverse complement.
CATTTACACTGTCTCCTGCATGATTGCCGGACACCAGGGTATACGGCGCATTGGTGACCTGATTGCCGCCGTTTAAGACGCCGTTTAACATCTTCGTGAGAGTGCTCTGCTGGGCTGAGTCAGCCACGCCGTCCAGGACCTTTCTGGCATCATTTCCGGACATGATGACGAGGAACATGGTGTCAGTCCGGGATGCCGTGTAGACCTGGCTGTAACCGTCGGCAGTCCGGGCCCTGTGATACAGGCCCCAGTTGAGGGTCGTCCCCGGAGCCGTCAGCACGTCCTGATACAGGGATCCGGCAGTGTTGGCGTTGAGCTCAGCAAACTGCTTTCCCGCAGCATCCTGCGATCCGGCCGCATACACTCCGTTTTCCTCGCCGCCCTTGCTGCTGGTGTTGGTGCCGTAATTGTGATCCTTTCCGGCATAGGCTCCTATCTCTATGGCCTGAACCCCGTCAGAACCCAGGGAAGTGCTCTTCCAGTGTGGCACCTGGGAAGCATGGAACTCATGGTTGCCGCCGTAGCCGTTTGCAGTAAGGGAAGGCTCCTCAAAGCTGCCGTTTAAAAGCTCCATGGCATAGTCCACATAGGTGGGCTTGTCTGCGGTGCTGGCCAGAAGCTGTCCCTGATCGTCGAAGACGTCTACATAGAACCAGTGGAGTCCGCCCTGGCTTTTCGCCACGTTTATGTCAGCCTGGGCATCGCCAAACTCCTTGTCCTGATCGAAATCCTCATCATCGCTGACCGTAATCCAGCCGCTGACACTCTGCCATCCATTCTCTCCGGAGAGCCCTGTCTCTTTCGACTTGTACCAGACGAACTTAAAGCCTGTGTGGTCAGTTATCTCCTGTTTATTCTCATCGTAGAGCCTTGCGATCAGGTCACCGTTTATGAATATGTCGTCCTCTATTTCTATATCTGAGATGATCGTGGCAGATTCCGTTTCCTCAGGAGTATCCTCAGCGAACTCCTCTGCCGTCACATTTATCTCGTCTGTCTCAATATCTTCTGTACTGCCTGCTGTATTCTGGTCTGCATCTGTGTAAGTTACATCAGACACGACATCCAGCTCATCGTCAGATCCCTGCCCATGTTCGAGGCTTTCCCCGGCATCACCCTCCCCGGGCTCGTCCTCATCTTCTTCTCCCTCTTCTCTCTCTGCGATGGAACCATTCTCCGGCCCCTCATCATCTCTTTCATCCATGAAGCTCTCACTTCGCTTCTCCTCATCTTTTAAATCCTCCGCCAGGGCAACTGTCGCTGAGGGTACTGTTGTAAAAGCCAGCAGCGCCGTCATCAAATATACCAGCAGTCTGGTTTTAAATTTCATGTAATTCTTCCTTTCTATGTAAATTTTTAATACACCTACAGGGTTTTCCTGTGGTGTTCACGAGAGTGTAACGCTGAGAAATAAGGAAGTCAATAGAAAAATAAAAATGATAACGATTATTATCTTTTCTGTAATATTTGTTTAAAGATTTACACTATTATTGAAATTTTTAATTAATAAAGATATGATACCAGGGTCAAAAGGTCATACAATG
>JAJPYU010000267.1 GCA_021204765.1 Clostridiales bacterium | reverse complement strand
ACACTGCTCCTGCACTTAAAGAAGCCATACAGGATGCCTATCGTCGTCTCATCGCCCCGGCTATTGAACGGGAGATACGAAACAGCCTGACTGAAAAAGCCGAGGACGGAGCCATCGCCGTATTCGGAAAGAACCTGACCCAGCTTCTCATGCAGCCTCCCATCTCCGGGCACGTTGTACTGGGCTGGGATCCGGCCTTCCGCACCGGATGCAAGCTGGCTGTGGTTGACGCTACAGGGAAAGTGTTGGACACCACTGTCGTCTACCCCACCGCTCCCACCACGGAGGCGAAGATCCGAGCAGCAAAAAATACGGTGAAGCATCTCATAGAAAAATATAATATTACCCTGATTTCCGTGGGCAATGGTACTGCCTCCCGTGAATCAGAACAGTTTATTGTAGACATGCTGAAGGAAATACCGGACAGGAATGTTTCCTATATCATCACCAACGAAGCAGGAGCCTCCGTATACTCAGCCAGCAAACTGGCCACGGAGGAGTTCCCCAATTTTGACGTAGGCCAGCGAAGCGCTGCCTCCATCGCACGCCGTGTACAGGATTCCCTGGCTGAACTGGTAAAGATAGACCCGAAATCCATCGGTGTCGGTCAGTACCAGCACGACATGAACCAGAAGAAACTGGGAGAGGCTTTGGACGGTGTGGTGGAGGACTGCGTCAACAGGGTCGGAGTGGACTTAAACACTGCCTCCGCGCCCCTGATGGAACATATCTCCGGGATTACGAAAACCATAGCAAAAAATATCGTGGAATACCGGGAGGAACACGGCCGTTTCCGGAACCGGAAGGAACTTTTAAAAGTACCGAAGCTGGGACCGAAGGCCTATGAGCAGTGCGCCGGGTTCATGCGCATCACCGGCGGTGCCAACCCCCTGGACGCCTCCGGCATCCATCCGGAGAGCTATGAGGCTGCGGAAAAGCTGCTGGCAGAACTGGGCTATATGAAAGATGACCTGTCCGCAGGCGGGATAAAAGATATCCGGATCCATGATTATGCCGGGACAGCAAATCACATCGGCATCGGTGAGCCCACTCTCCGTGACATCGTAAAAGAGCTTGGCCGTCCCAGCCGTGACCCCCGCCAGGACGCTCCACAGCCAGTCCTGCGTACGGATGTCATGGGAATGGAGGATTTAAAGGAGGGCATGGTCTTAAAGGGCACCGTCCGCAACGTCATCGATTTCGGCGCGTTCGTAGACATCGGCGTCCACCAGGACGGCCTGGTCCATATCTCCCAGATGGCAGACCGATACATCAAACACCCCCTGGAGGTGGTCAGCGTCGGCGATATCGTGGAAGTAAAGGTGCTCAGTGTGGATCTGCAGCGGAAACGGATCAGTCTGACTATGCGGCTATAAACTCTTTTCTATGTTAAAGTTACGGGGGCGGAATCGGATTACAGAAAATAACGAAGGCAGTGTTCCTCATGCTCCATGAATCACACTCCTTGCTCCTGAAAACACCTCATCGTGAGAAAGGCGCGTTGAGGGCAAGTACTTTACTTTCTTATAAAATCTGCACAACAAAAGTACAACAAAATATCACATCATAAACACCAAATCACCAATGGAGCCAAGTAACCAAGGGTAGGACTTCTTCAGAATAAGAGCATATTGGAACATTTCTGCACCTTGGAGCGTTTTTGTTCATTCAATGAAAACAAAAAAATAACCGCAGGAGGATTCGTTCCCGCGGTTAGAGTCATACATCTTCATTACCACCCTGCCCAAATGATTATATTTTTTTCTTAAGTAGCCGTACGACATTTTTACCCCTCGTACGACACTTTGTACGACATTTTTACGACAAATTTTAACAAATTTTAAACAGTTTTGGCATTTTTGCTTTTTTCAGTACGACACTGCAACCCCAGTAAAATCAAGGCTTTTCGCTGTATTTCGGCACATCGTAAGGAACGCTCTGATACACGTAGTAATTGAGCCAGTTGCAGAACATCAGCTGGCCTGCCGCCCTCCATGTGACCAGTGGCTTTTTCGTTGGGTCGTCTCCGGGAAAATAGTTGCAGGGCACTTTGGGATCAAGCCCGGCAGCCTTATCCCGCTCATACTCCAGCTTTAATGTGTCGCTGTCATACTCCAGGTGGCATAGGACAAAGAAATGCTTCGAGTCGGTGGTCTTTAAGATAGCCGGGTCTCCTCCCTCCCGCTCGGCGATAAGCTCCAGCTTCGGGACTTTAAGGACATCCTCCGCCAGTATCCCCACCTCTCTGGAATGGGGTGCCATGAATATATCATCAAAGCCGCGGAAGAGCGGCGAGCTCCTCTTCAATACTATATTTGGATAGACCCCCGAGAGCTTCTCCGGATAGACTGCATTGGTCCCCACGCCGTAATGATAATACAGGGCAGCCAGGGCTCCCCAGCAAATATGCAGGGTGGAGTGGACATGGGTCTTGCTCCATTCCATGATATTGCAGAGCTCGTCCCAGTAGCTGACTTTCTCATAAGGTACAAAGGCCAGCGGCGCACCGGTGATGATCATGCCGTCGAAGAAACGGTTCTTCACCTTATCGAAAGTGGTGTAAAAAGACTCCATATGCTTTGAATCCGTATGCTGAGGCTGGTAGCTGGCTGTCTGGAGAAACTCCACCTGCACCTGCAGCGGAGTGTTGGACAGCTTCCGAAGGAGCTGCGTCTCGGTGACCACCTTGGTGGGCATGAGGTTCAGTATGAGGATATTGAGGGCGCGGATGTCCTGATGCATGGCGCGGTACTCCGTCATCACGAAAATATTCTCGCTCTCCAGCACCGACGTGGCCGGCAGCGAATCAGGTATCTTAATAGGCATATCCATCCCTCCCCTCTTACAGCCCGCTCTTGATTCCCGAGTCAACAGTGAACTGCCCGGCATCTGGTTAAAGGTCAACTCAGATGCGCATTGAAACAAGTGTATCTGTTCATAGATTTTAAATCAACCATCATATTTATAATTGTTTGTCGTATTATCCTCACATCCTTTTGATTCGATGCCCAAATAACAAGTACTTATCTATCTGCCTGATCTGAAAATGTAATCTCTCAATCCCCGGTAGACCTCCTCCTCAGTCGGCGGGCAGCCTTTTATGGAAAAGTCGAATCCGGCGGTGCAGGCTCCCACGCCCAGGCGTCCTCTCTTTCCCTTATATCCCTGGCCTATAGCCACTTTCTCATTCAGCCGATCCAGCAGTCCCTCCTCTTTCAGCCTGTCCAGAGCCGGTATCAGTGATGCGTAGCAGGCACTGCAGGAGTCCACCTCCTCCACGGCGTACATGACATCCAGCACCCGGTGTCTGGGATCAATGGGCTCCTCCGCCACCCGGCCTCGCTCAGTGTCAAGTGTCAGCACCCGGGCTTTGTCTGTATCCGCACTGCCCACTCCCAGCCTCTCAGCCAGCCGCACATAGGGCACCTCATCCACGCTGTATCCCAGCATCCGGCACACCCAGGCGTCAATAAGCACCGGATCCCTCGCCGCCATGACGCAGTTCCTTGTCACCGGCCTGCCTCCCTCCTCGAAGTCAAGGTCGCCGCAGATATGGTCGATGACAATGAAATCCTGCCTTATCCCCGCTCCCAGGTGGGCTATGGGCTTGTGCAGCCCCATTGAGTGGAATCTCCTCTTCTCCGAGTTGGGTATAAGTCCCTTGTTGTTTTTCAGGGCGCAGGTGATCTTCGTCTGGCAGTGGCCCTTGAGCACCGGCACATTTATCAGAAAGTCTATCCGATCCACCACATCACAGACTTTTATCTTCATGCCTGCGCAGTTCACAGTGTGGGCTGAGTCTTTCTGGGTGTCAACGAACTCCACACCGTACTTCTCACACAGCTCCCTGTATCCGCAGTACTCGTAGGCTTCCGCAGTCCGGTCTCCCACCCAGGAGCCCTCAGTGATAATGATATTTCGGAAATCTCTCTCCTGCAGATATTCGATGATCCCGGCCACCACCTCCGGGTGTGTCGTCGCCCCATAAGAGGCAGGCGTCGGTGCCAGCAGATTGGGCTTGATCCCGATGCGGGTATCCCTGCCCGGTATCTCCCCGGCCAGATCTGCCTCGGCCAGCAGCGTCTTCGTCATTTTCTTATGATCGGTTCCGTAAATTCTTAAAATTTCATTCTTCTCCATATAATTCGTTCTCCTCCGCCACAACTTTTTCCGAGAATCCCCCGGCTGTTCTTCTTCCGGTAGTCTTCAAAAATGATTCCGCTGATCCCTGTTCCCGGGCCGCCTGTCTCCCCGCAGCGCTCTCCAAAGCTTTTCCAGTAAAAAATAAATAAATCCCATCACAAATCCTATAATGAGTCCGCCCACATGAGCCGCATTGTCCGTCCCCACAGAAGTAAACCCGAAGTAAAGGCAAAGCACCACCATGACCAGGAAGCGCTTTATGGTCAGGTTCTCGAAACGCCCCCGGTACCTGACTATGGCAAAAAGCAGGGCGCCTATCATGGCAAACACCACCCCGGAGGCTCCGCCGGAGACATAGTACTCCCCTGTATATAGCATGTGCACCATGGAGACCAGGTTCGCTCCCACAGCTCCGATCAGGTAGAATATGATAAATCTTACCCTGCCGTACTCCCGCTCCAGATAACTTCCAAGACAGATCAGCAGTATCATGTTGTTTACCAGATGATACAATCCGAAATGGAGAAATGCCGCCGTAAGCAGCCTGTACCACTGACCGGCTCCGACGACTGCCGGGGGATACATGGCACCGTGGGCCAGCATGAAATTCGCACTGCCCGTGTCTCCCATTATCTCCAATACCACATACACTGCCACATTTATAAGGGCAAACGTGATATTGATCGGGGTAATATATGGATT
>JAJPYU010000201.1 GCA_021204765.1 Clostridiales bacterium | reverse complement strand
GCTGTGCAGCGCCTTTGTAAAGATGCCCGGGTGCTGGACTGTTTTACCCACACAGGCTCTTTTACCTTAAATGCCGCCTGTGCAGGGGCTTTTCATGTCCTGGGTGTGGACGCTTCTCGGCTTGCCATAGCCCAGGCCAGGGAAAATGCTGCCTTAAACGGCTTTTCCGACCAGGTGGATTTCCTCTGCGGGGATGTCTTCGAACTGCTGCCGAAGCTGGAGGCTGACGGGGAGAAATATGATGTGGTGATATTAGATCCCCCGGCATTTACCAAGTCAAGAAAATCCTTAAAAAATGCTGTGAAAGGCTACCGTGAGATCAACCTCCGGGGCATGAAGCTGGTAAAGGACGGCGGTTATCTCTGCACCTGTTCCTGCTCCCACTTCATGGACTACGAGCTTTTCACTAAGACCCTTCATCAGGCTGCGGCAAATGTCCACCGCCGCCTCCGCCAGGTGGAATACCGCACCCAGGCTCCGGATCATCCCATACTCTGGGCCGCGGAGGAGTCATATTATCTGAAATTCTATATCTTCCAGGTGGTGGATGAGAAATAGATTTTCTTAAGGATATTTAAGATCACGGAGAAAAACAGAAAAAGTGAGCTTTCTGCCCGGGCCAGGCTGACAAATCTGTTACCTACTCACAGGTGATTCCTCTCTTCCTGTACCGGCAGGTAAGGAACATATTGCAGGCCTCACAGCCCTTCGTTCTTAAAGTCCGGGGAGTGTCAGCGATTCCCATGATGGCGGTGACGGATTTCCTGGGCACCATGATAGAGGTCTCAGTTACAGAAAGGCCGATGCGGCGGGAGGTGTTGAGTATCCGGCACATATCACTCTGCAGGCTCAGGGGCAGGTCACCGTATCCGGGACTGAAACGGCTGGTGAGATACAGGCTTTCCGCTCCCACTTCCTTTCGCATGGTCTCCTCGAAGTGGTCGCAGACATTTTCTATGGCTGCGCTGGCACAGGCATCCATTATGACGGCCTCGGCCATGTCAGTCACCTCACGGCGCATCAGGACCTGCTCCACCTTCGCTCCAAGGGTAGCGGCAAGGAGTACAGCTTCCCGGCAGGGAGCGAGCATTTCCCTGATATCATTTCCGCCCATGGGAAAGCCGCAGATCTGACTGTCCGCCACCGGCATACGGGCATAGACCAGGCGCGGGACAGACACTTTCATTATCTCATCTCTGCATTTTCTTATCTGGGTATCCACCTCGGGCGACACATCCTGGCCCCGATGGCCCAGATACATGAGGATCTCATTGTAATTTAAATCAGTAAGCTGTGCGGTGATCACAGATAGCTCTCCTTTATTCTTTTCGTTCTAATGTTTTCATTGCCAGCATACTTACCACTCAACAACAAAGTATCACAATTTGGATTTTCTATCAATGGCATTTGGAAAATACCTGCCGGAGGATACCGTGTGAAAAGTAACACCGGTTCATCTTAAGAACAACAAAACTTTTGCGGACCTCTTTTATTTATGAAAGAAGTGTGTTAGTATATTTCCTGGATTCGCCGCTTTAAAGCATTAACGCATGTCAGTGAAACGCGCATGAAAATGAGGACTGCAGCGCGGAAGATGTTTAGGACGGCGGCGATACTACAATATGAAAAGAGGAAAAGATCACTATGATAGCAAAGCGTTTAAGGGAATCCCTGGATTCCTCCATCTGTATCAGGGACATTTTTGAGGAGGGAAAGAAGCTGGCCGCAGTATACGGCGCGGACAATATTTTCAATTTCACCATCGGCAACCCATCGGTAGAGCCCCCGGCCATAGTCAATGAGTCCATGAAAAGGATCCTGGACAGCGAGGATGCCCTGGCGCTTCACGGCTATCCGGCAAATGTGGGATATCCCGAGGTGAGGCGCTGCGTCGCTGAGCACCTCAATAAGACTTTCGGCTGCAATTATGACGAGAACGGCATAGTCATGACGGCCGGAGCTGCCGCAGCCATCGCCATCCTCTGCAACACTCTCCTGGACATGGGAGACGAGGTGGTGACTTTCGCCCCCTATTTCTGGGAGTATAAGAGCTATGTCACATCTTTCTACGGCAGGCTGGTACCGGCGTTCTGCAACATGGAAACCCTGCAGCCGGATGCCTGGGCCTTTGAGACGGCCCTCACTCCCAGGACACGCTTTGTGATAATAAATACACCTAACAATCCGACGGGAGCGGTCTATACGAAAGAATCCATTAAAATGGTGACGGACATCCTGAAAAGAAAGCAGAAAGAGTACGGCCATCCCATATACCTGGTTTCCGATGAGCCTTACCGGAAGCTGGTCTACGATATGGAAGTGCCCTACCTGACCCACTATTACCGGAATACCATCGTGGTCTACTCCTACAGCAAGGCGCTTTCCGTGCCCGGGGAGCGTATCGGATACATCGCTATGGAGCCCTGTGTGCAGGATATGGAGGATCTGATAGCCGGGATTACCGCTTCAATCCGTTATCTCGGATACGTCAATGCACCGACCCTCCAGCAGAGGATGCTCCTTGACTGCGTGGACGCTTCGGTGGATATCAGCATATACAAGAGAACCAGGGACATTCTCTACGAAGGTCTCTGTGATATCGGTTACACCTGTATTCACCCCGACGGTGCATTTTACCTGTTTGTGAAGGCCCTGGAGGACGACGACTCCCACTTCTGTGAGGAGGCCAAGAAAGAGCGCATCCTCATGGCTCCCGGCACCGCTTTCTCCGGCCCCGGCTGGGTGCGCGTCTCCTACTGCGTCCCGGACGAGGTGGCCAGGGCGAGCCTGCCTGCGTTTAAAAAGCTTTATGACAGATATATGAATGAATAAGAATTGATTTTAACGGCATCCTGTGCGATTATAAATGGCGGTGCTCATGAAGTGGGTATGGTTGTTTCATGAAATATGTGATTGCACAGGATGTTTTTTGCTGATATAAAACTAACGGTGAACTGCAGCAGGGATGTGATGGTTTGGAGTATACGATATACTATTGTTATTGGGATAAGAATATTAAAGGTGCGGGTGCGCTGACATCCCATGATATGTTAAAGCTGGCTGTTGAAAAATATCTGGTTCATGAATTCGAGCCCTTTACAGTGTGTAAAAAAGAGCCCCACGGTAAGCCTTACATTGCAGAGCTGCCGGATGTGCACTTTTCCATTTCCCATGCCGGAGCCTACTGGGCCTGCGCCATCGGCGACGCCGAGGTGGGTCTGGATCTCCAGGATTATCGAAAGCGCCACTATGAGGAGATTGCAGAACGTTTCTTTCACCCCTCGGAAATTGAGTGGTTGAAGAACCGCAATGAGAGCGGGTTCTTCCGCATCTGGGCCAGAAAAGAAAGCTATGTGAAATATACCGGGGAGGGCTTAAGCAGGGGCCTCGATTATTTTTCCGTGATAAATAGCTTGTCGGATAGCACGGGCGGGATCTTTACAGTAGATGGACTGCCTGTATGGCAGAAAGAGATAGCCTTTAAGGATGGCTATTGGATGGCGGTCACCGCTGCGGAAACAGCAGAGATTACTTTACAGTTACTTTTATAATTTGCCCCGCAGGACAAACTCTTACGGACGCATGGCAGAATCCGATCATACTGCGAAGCAAACCGCCTGCCTTCCGTGACTGTCAGAGTGCAGCCCGGTTACGCCGGGATCATATGATCAACCTGACTATAAAAAGGCACGGGCCGCATGGCTCGTGCCTTTATCACAGATGTATAAGTCGGGATGGGATTACTCCACTTTCACGAAAGTGCTGGCTTCCTCCTCACCGCGCAGGACACGCAGTCCGCCGAGAGCCAGGGACTCCATTTCGTTCTCGCCGGGATAGATGGTGACGGGAGCGATCCACTCGATATTCTTCTTCACCTGGTTGGTGAAATACTCGGAGTAGGCGATACCGCCGGTCAGGATGATGCCCTCCACATCGCCTGCCACTGTAGCGGCCTCTTCACCAACGCAGCGGGCTACGTTCATAGCCATGGCGTCGTAGATAAGCTTGGCGTGCTCGTCGCCGGCCTTTATCATCTTCTCCACCTCACGGCTGTCGTTTACGCCAAGATGAGCGACCAGGCCGCCGCGGGACTTCTCTTTCTTCAGCATATCCTTGGCGCTCATGCCGGTCTCCTCAAAGTAGCTGGTGAACTCCTGGATGGGCAGCTTGCCGGAGCGCTCCGGTGCGAAGGGGCCGTCCTCGTCGTTGATGATATCAGCGATCTTGCCGCCGTATTGCAGGGTGATGGAAATGCCGCCGCCTAAGTGTACGACAATGAGCTTGCAGTCCTTGTAAGCCTTGTCATGCTCACGGGCATACTTCATGGCGGCTGCGCGGGTATTTAAGTTATGGCCGATACCGCGCCTCTCAAGCTCTGTAAAGCCGGTGATCTTAAGGATGGGCCACATCTCATCCACAGTCACGCCGTCATAGATATATGCGGGGATGCCCAGGGGCTTCGCAATGGCATCGGCGATGACGGCACCCAGATTGGAAGCGTGCTGCATGACAGGCTTGTTCCTCAGCTGCCATACCATGTCATCATTTACCAGGTAGGCACCGGCCTTGATGGGCGGAAGCACACCGCCTCGGGCCACGATAGCGGTCAGGTCCTCCAGCACAACACCTTTGTCCTTTAACACGTCCAGGATCATGTCCTTGCGGAACTCGTACTGATCCACGATCAGGTCATACTTGGCGACCTCGTCAGCGGAGTGGGCGATGCTCTCCACGAAGATCTGGTTCTCATCCTCGTAGTAAGCTATCTTGGTGGAAGTGGAACCGGGGTTAAGAATAAGCAGTTTTTCCATAATAAACGTCCTCCTCTCGTTTGATAGAGTTTCTTTTTTCTATAATATCA
>JAJPYU010000080.1 GCA_021204765.1 Clostridiales bacterium | reverse complement strand
CCTGGTATGCCTACAGTGATGAGCAGTTAAATGACATTTTAGAGGAAGTAGGCCGGGATAACAGCAACAAGATCCAGCGTTACAAGGGTCTCGGCGAGATGGATCCGGAGCAGCTCTGGGAGACCACTATGGATCCGGAACGGCGTATATTAAAGCGGGTCACAATGGACGATGCCCAGACCGCAGAGATAGATCTGACTTTCACTACCCTCATGGGAGACAAGGTGGAGCCCAGACGTGAATTTATAGAAGAGAATGCAAGATTTGTGACAAACCTGGATATATAGATATCAGGGTCTGATAACCGTGAAATGGATGCTTGCATCCAATTTCAGGATTTCGGGGGCACGAAGTGCGGAGAAATCCGTGGTATCTATTATGAGTAAAGGAAGGAAGGATTATGGAAGAACAATATTTAGACCAGATCCATGAGGTCGACCTGAAAAAGACCATGGAGAGCTCCTACATTGATTACGCCATGAGCGTCATCGCCTCCCGGGCTCTTCCAGACGTCAGGGACGGCTTAAAGCCGGTGCAGCGGCGCATACTTTACTCTATGGTGGAGCTGAATAATTATCCTGACAAGCCCCATCGTAAATGCGCCCGTATCGTCGGTGATACCATGGGTAAATATCACCCCCACGGAGATTCCTCCATCTACGGAGCCCTGGTAAATCTGGCTCAGGAATGGAATACCCGCTATCCCCTGGTGGACGGCCACGGAAATTTCGGTTCCGTGGACGGTGACAGCCCGGCTGCCATGCGATATACTGAGGCCCGCCTCTCAAAGATTTCCATGGAAATGCTGGCTGATATAAGCAAGGACACCGTCGATTTCATGCCGAACTTTGATGAGACGGAGAAGGAACCCACAGTGCTGCCCGCTCGTTTCCCTAATCTGCTGGTAAACGGCACCACCGGCATAGCTGTGGGTATGGCCACCAATATTCCCCCTCACAATCTCCGGGAGGTCTCCGCCGCTGTGGTGAAGATGATAGAAAACCGTATAAATGAGGACAGGGAGACATCCATAGATGAGCTCTTAGAGATAGTGAAAGGACCGGATTTTCCCACCGGAGGGATGATTTTGGGGACTGCCGGGATCGAGGAGTCCTACCGCACCGGCCGGGGCAAGATTCGTGTCAGGGCTGTCACAGACATAGAACCCATGGCAAACGGGAAGAACAGAATAGTAGTGACTGAGCTGCCCTATATGGTGAATAAGGCCCGCCTCATTGAGAAGATAGCTGATCTTGTAAAGGAAAAGCGTATCGACGGCATCACAGACCTGCGGGATGAGTCCGACCGCCAGGGCATGAGGGTCAGCATAGAGCTGCGCCGGGACGTGAATCCCAACGTGGTCCTAAACCAGCTCTATAAGCACACCCAGATGCAGGACACCTTCGGAGTAATCATGCTGGCCCTGGTAAATAATGAGCCCAAGGTCCTTAACCTGGCTGATATGCTGAAATACTACCTGCTCCACCAGGAGGATGTGGTAAGGCGCCGGACGGCCTTTGAGCTTAAGAAGGCCGAGGAGAGGGCCCATATTTTACAGGGACTCTTAATTGCCCTGGATCACATAGATGAGGTCATTTCCATCATCCGTAGCAGTGAAAATACCCAGGTGGCCAAGGAGAGACTGATTGAGAGATTTGCCTTATCCGACGCCCAGGCTCAGGCCATAGTAGATATGAGGCTGAGGACTCTCACCGGTCTGGAACGGGAGAAGCTGGAAAATGAGTATCACGACTTGATGGAGAAGATAGCGGAGCTTAGGGCTATACTGGCTGATGAAAAGAAGCTGTTGGGCGTCATCATGGACGAGCTCGGTGTTATCGCTGAAAAGTACGGCGACGACAGGCGGACATCCATAGGCTTCGACGAGTTCGACATTTCCATGGAGGATATGATCCCGGTGACCAACACAGTCATCACCATGTCAAAGCTGGGCTATATCAAGCGCATGAGTATCGATAATTTCCGGGCCCAGAACAGGGGCGGCCGGGGCATCCGGGGTATGGAGACCATAGATGATGATTATATTGAGAGGATGTTTACCACCACCTCCCATCATTATCTGCTATTCTTTACCAACACAGGCAGGGTGTACCGGATGAAGGCCTACGAGATACCTGAGGCCAGCCGTACTTCCAGGGGCACAGCCATTATCAACCTGCTGCAGTTGGCACCGGGAGAGACCATTTCCGCTGTGATTCCCATACAGAATTTTGACGAGGCGGATCACCAGTATCTGTTCATGGCCACGAAGAAGGGCCTGGTAAAGAAGACCAGGCTGTCAGACTACGCGAATGTGAGAAAGACAGGCCTTGTGGGCATCATTATCCGGGAGGACGATGAGCTCATCGAAGTGAAATTTACTGACGGAGACAGAGATGTATTCCTGGTTACAAAAAAAGGCCAGTGTATGCGTTTCCACGAGAGAGATGTCAGAAATATGGGCAGAGCCTCCATGGGTGTGAGGGGAATCAATCTGTCCGGAGACGATGAGGTAGTCTCCATGCAGATAGATATCCAGGGCACTCACCTGCTCTTCGTCTCCGAGAAGGGCATGGGCAAGAGGACAGACATGAATGAATTCCCTCTGCACTACAGAGGCGGAAAAGGCGTCAGGTGCTATAAGATTACGGAGAAGACCGGAAATATCTTCAGTGCGACGGCGGTTTATGACGATCAGCAGCTCATGGTCATCACCACAGCGGGTATCATCATCAGGATGAAGGTCAGCGACATTTCCATTAATGGCCGCGTGGCCTCAGGAGTGAAGGTGATCAATCTGGATGAGGGTGTCACCGTGGCCGGCGTAACCAAGGTGGGCGCATCCGGGGATGAGGAGGACATTTCCGAGGATGCGGGTGGAGACATTACGGACCCAGTTTCGGATGATATAACAGAGGATACGGACACAGATTGATTTTGATTGTTATAATCCCCATACCGGATATTCAACTGCCGGTATTCAGACAACAAATTGTTTTGTGGACTGAAGTAAAAAGGTTAAGGATATGCCTGGATTAAGAGAAGTAAATGTAGAATTGCTGACAGATAATATCCGGGAAATGTGCATAGAGGCTAATCATTTCCTGACTCCTGATATGAAACAGGTTCTTAATGAAGCAGCGGAGAATGAGAGTTCTTTGCTGGGAAAACAGATCCTGGGACAGCTTCAGGAGAATCTCCGGATTGCCGGGGAGGAGATGATCCCCATTTGTCAAGATACCGGCATGGCGGTGATATTTATGGAAATAGGTCAGGATGTCCATTTTGTTGGCGGAGATTTTACGGCTGCCATAAATGAGGGCGTCCGCCGGGGATACGAGGAGGGTTATCTGAGGAAGTCAGTAGTAAGCGACCCCATTATAAGGAAAAATTCCGGGGATAACACACCGGCAATAATACACACGACTATAGTTCCCGGGGACAAAGTAAAAATCACCGTGGCTCCCAAGGGCTTCGGCAGCGAGAATAAGAGCCGGATATTTATGCTGACGCCTGCGGATGGCATTGAAGGAGTGAAAGAGGCTATCATAACCGCCGTGAAGGACGCCGGACCCAATGTCTGCCCACCTGTGGTATTGGGTGTGGGTATCGGAGGCACTTTTGAAAAGTGTGCTCTGTTGGCGAAGCAGGCCCTGACCAGAAGCCTGGATGAGCGTTCGGAGATCCCCTGGGTGAGGGACCTGGAGGATGAGATGCTGGAGAGGGTCAATAAATTGGGAATCGGTCCTGCGGGCCTGGGCGGCAGCACTACGGCATTGGCAGTAAATATCAATACCTATGCAACCCACATCGCAGGACTGCCGGTGGCGGTGAATATCTGCTGCCACGTGAATCGGCACAGGGTTAGAGTAATTTAAGTTTGTGAGGTGGCCTTGGAACAGACATACTATAGCTTATTGCAGAAGGAAAGAAGACGGTCTCATGGATAGACATATAACAACCCCCCTAAGTAAAGAAACAGCAGCAGATTTAACCGCGGGGGATTACGTCTATATCACTGGCGTAGTGTATGTCGCGCGGGACGCGGCGCATAAGAGGATGATGGAGGCCCTGGAGCGGGGCGAGGAGCTGCCTATAGATGTCAGAAATAACGTCATCTATTATATGGGACCCACTCCGGCCAGGGAGGGTCGTGTCATCGGGTCCGCCGGCCCGACGACAGCGGGCCGTATGGACAAGTACACGCCGACGCTTCTGGATATGGGTCTGGCGGGTATGATAGGCAAAGGCAAGCGGTCACAGGCCGTGGCTGATGCCATAGTGAGAAACGGCGCCATCTATTTTGCGGCTGTCGGCGGGGCGGGGGCTCTGCTCTCCAAGTGCATAGTGAAGTCAGAGATCGTTTATTATGAGGATTTGGGAGCGGAGGCCATCCGTCGAATAGAGGTAAAAGATTTTCCTGTCATCGTGGTGATGGATTCCAGGGGGAATGATTTGTACGAGAGACAGTAGCCTTTTACACCATATCAGGCAGTAATTTACCCGGACAAAACCTTGTCAAATGGTCTTAAAATTGTCTTAAAATCCCTAATTTGATGTTGACAAAGAATTGCCTGTTTAGTATAGTTAGTAATGCACTTACAACTTAAGAATGTGCGATATGGAGAAGTACTCAAGTGGCTGAAGAGGCGCCCCTGCTAAGGGTGTAGGCTGTTCGCGCGGCGCGAGGGTTCAAATCCCTCCTTCTCCGTTCTTTTTTTCTTTTAATTGTAGAAAAAAAGGAAAATACGCTGTTGACATTCTAAAAACGGCGTGATATTATGTTAAGGCTGTCGCGAAAGCGGTGGCACGCACCTTGATAACTGAACAGTGAAATAACCTTGAAAGATTCACGAAGATTTTATT
>JAJPYU010000029.1 GCA_021204765.1 Clostridiales bacterium | reverse complement strand
GGCTCGCCATGCCAGGACATGAGCGTGGCGGGAAAGCGCAGCGGGCTGGACGGATCGCGGTCCTGCCTGTTTTATGAGGCTGTGCGGATTATCAAAGAAATGAGGTGTGCGACCGATGGAAAATATCCAAGGTATGCGGTCTGGGAAAACGTGCCGGGGGCATTCTCCAGCAACGGAGGCGGGGACTTCGAGGCGGTCCTTGAGGCGCTCTGCTCTGTCTGCCTCGAAACTGTATCTCTTCCTCGACCTGAGAAGTGGCCTGCCGCCGGAGAGATCCTGGGCGATGGATTCTCCATCGCATGGAGAACACTCGACGCGCAATACTGGGGAGTCCCCCAGAGAAGAAAACGCATCTACCTTGTCGCAGATTTTGCAGGCGGGAGTGCCGGAAAAATATTATTTGAGTCAGAAGGCCTGTCAGGGTATTCTGCGGAGGGCTTCCGTGCGTGGCAAAGAGCTGCCGGAAGTGCTGCGGATGGCGCTGGAGAACCAGGCGGCGGTGATGTCTTAGCGTTCCACATCAACCAGCGGGAAGAAACCATCGACCTGCACGGTGTGTCCGGCGCGCTGATGGCCACCAGAAATATGCAGATGCAGACCTTCGTGGCCTCCCCCGTTCCCTGTCTGAACGACCAGGGCGGCGAACGGATGGAGGTATCCGAGGACGTCGCCGCGACGCTCCGCGCCGAGACACACGGCCACGCGCCCTGCGTGATGGAATCGGCAGGATTCTGCACGGAACATTCCGCCCACAGCCGCTCCATCGGCTATGAGGAGGAGAAATCCCCGACGCTCCGTGCGGGCGTCGTTCCCGCCGCAGTGTCGATGTTCGAGAACCATTCCCAGGACACGAGATACACCGGGCCGCTGGATACCGCACCGACGGTCAGTTCCACTTATGGAACCGGCGGCAATAACCAGCCGTTCGTGGTCGGTGATGCTCCCAAAACGCTGAAGATCCGCTCCGGCTGCGAGGGAGGCGGCAAGGGCGCGCTGATCCAGGAGGATAAGTCGGCGACGCTGGGCTGCAACAACGACCAGACCGTGTTCGTGCCGCAGGCATACGGCATCAGTTCCTTCAAGTCCAACGGGATGCTCTCCGACAATCCCCATGCCGGGATTTACGAGGCGGACACCAGCAGGACGCTGGATGCCGGAGGCGGCAGCCCGGCCTGCAACCAGGGAGGCATTGCCGTGGTGGAAAGCTACGCCATCCAGGGCAACATGATCGGCAGGGACGACAAAAACGGCCCGCAGGGAAACGGCGTCAACGAGGAGGTGTCATTCACCCTCAACGCCACCGACCGCCACGCCGTATACGCGATGACCACGGGCTCCTTTCTCCAAACTACGGAAAATCAGTCGCCCACGCTGATGGCGCGGGATTACAAGGACCCCGCCGCCGTCGTGTACGGCATCGACCGAAACGCGATGAACCAGGGGAAGAACGCCAAGTTCGATCCCGCCGTCCTGGAGGAAGTCCAGCCCACGATGGTTGCCAGAGGTCCAGGCGCGGTCGGAAATGCATACACCGTCCGCAGGCTCACGCCGACGGAATGCGCAAGGCTGCAGGGCTTTCCCGACTGGTGGTGCAGCGGACTCGCCACGGAGAAGCCGACCGACGAGGAACTGTACTTCTGGTACAAGGTGTTCGATGAATACCGGAAGGTGACGAACCCGTCGTCAAAGCCGAAGTCCTCTAAGCAGGTGTTGAAATGGCTGAAAGACCCTTACTCCGACTCCGCCGAGTATAAGATGTGGGGAAACGGAGTGGCGCTGCCCTGCGTGGCGTTCGTGCTCTGCGGGATTGCATACTTCTCACAACTTCCCACGGAATAAATTGTCACATATTTATGTCCTGAAACGCTTGCTATTTCCGGGCTTTAGAGTGATTAATACAGTACCAAAAACAAGGAGGTACTCGACATGGAAGTACGCTACAACGTAACAGGACCCAGACGCAAGGAACTGGCGCAGACCATTTCCAGAATCACCGGAGCAAAGGCGGTTTACAAATTCATGCCGACCTGCGCATACGAGATCGACTTTTTCACGCTCAGCAAGGAAGGAACCCTGATCTTCTCCGACATGAGCGACACCGAAATTGTGGAGGCGGTGCTGGAGGGCATCGCCCAGGCGGGATTTGAATGCGAACCCGCCGAGGACTGCGATGAGGAACAGCCCGCCGAGGAGGGTGCGGACGATGCGGCGCAGGATGCTGAAGAAACCGCCGAGTCCGAGGATGCCGCAAATTCTGAGAAAACCGAGACGGACGGACCCATCGGGCTGACGGTCACCATTCCGCTGGAAAAGGTAAACGCCGCCAACCTGACCAAGCTGCTGGACGCGAAGGGCGCCCTGATCAAGAAAGCCCTGGGTGCGGACGACATTCGGATTGAAATCGGCGAGGATGCCGTCTCTTTCCCCTGGTTTTCTGAACTGCCGGATGCGGATACGGCGAAAGCCTATACCCACTTCATTGCGGCCCTCTGCCAGATGAGCAGGGAGCAGAAACGCGTCACGGCGACCGCCAAGGATGTGGACAACGAGAAATATGCCTTCCGCTGCCTCCTTTTGAGGCTTGGCTTCATCGGCGCGGAATACAAGGGAGAGCGGAAAATCCTGCTCCAGAATCTTAGCGGCTCCTCCGCTTTCAAGGGAGGTGAGCGCCATGCGGTTTCCGAGTAAGGAGATTGTGGAACAGGTCAGGAAAAAATATCCTGTCGGCACACGGGTGGAACTGGAGGTCATGAACGACCCGCAGGCCCCTCCCGCAGGGACATGGGGAACGGTCTACGCGGTGGACGATACGGGCAGCCTCTGCGTACACTGGGACAACGGCTCCGGCCTCAACGTGGTGTACGGCGAGGACTCCGTCCGCAAGCTGGAGGTGACCACCGTCTGCTACGGGGAGAAAAGGGAATGGTCCAGCCGCAGGGATGCTGAGGAGTATTTCCTTATGGGGATCATGAACTCCGATGGCAGCGAACAGCAGCGCTACGCCAAGATTTACGCGGAGCTGCAGTCGCTTTTCCGCCTCTGCACCGACGAGGAGGACCACTGATAAAATACACAAATTCCGGCGGGAATAATTGTGTACATTATTCTTCGAATTAACTTGCTATTATCTGCGTTCAGAGTGATTAATACAGTACCGAAAGGAAAACAAAACACACGGAGGTACATACCATGAACGAAAAAATCACAGCGCAGATTGCGGAAATGAAGCAGCAGACCATCGGGGTTGAGGTCGAGATGAACAGCATCACGAGGGAAAAGGCGGCGAGGCTTGCCGCTGGGTACTTCGGCACAGGGCGGTTTGAGAACACAGCCGCACGGAATGGCTACAGCACCTGGAGCGCATGGGACGCGCAGGGACGCGAATGGAAGTTCCAGAAGGACGTCAGCATTGCGGGGCCGGACAGCGAGAAATGCGAACTGGCATCTCCCATCCTGACCTACGACGACATGGAGCTTTTGCAGGAACTCATCCGCCAGCTGAGGCACGCGGGCGCCAAAAGCGACGCCACCAGGGGATGCGGAATCCACATCCACGTCGGAGCGCAGGGACACACGGCGCAGACCCTCAGAAACCTTGCGAACATCATGGCAAGCCACGAGGAACTGATCGCAGACGCGCTTGACATTGACAGAGGCCGGATGCACCGCTACTGCCGCACGGTTGACCCCCGTTTCCTTGACCAGCTGAACAAGAAGAAGCCCCAGACGATGGCGCAGCTTGCGGACATCTGGTACGGCAGCCAGAACGCCACCTACGGCAGGAACCACCATTACAACGACAGCCGCTACCACATGCTGAACTACCACGCGACCTTCACCAAGGGGACCATTGAATTCCGCCTCTTCCAGTTCGACGCGCCCAGCCCTGAGCGCAAGGGCGGGCTTCACGCAGGACAGCTGAAAAGCTACATCCAGCTTTGCCTCGCCTTGAGCCAGATGGCAAAGACGGTGCGCACGGCAAGCCCGAAACCCCAGCAGACCGAGAACCCCAAATACGCCATGAGGACTTGGCTCCTCCGGCTGGGCTTCATCGGCGACGAGTTCGCAACGGCCAGGGACATCCTCACAAAGCGCCTCGACGGGGACGCGGCATTCCGCAGCGGCAGACAGGCCGCTTGAAGGGTTTAGGTTAAATGCCCTGCCTTACCGACCGCTCCGGCGGTCTTAAGGTGGTAGAAGGACAGTTAACCTAAGTCCTTCAGAAAGGACGGACACGCTTATGGAGAAAAGATACTACATCGCTTACGGCAGCAACCTCAACATCAGGCAGATGCGGATGCGCTGCCCACACGCACGGATCATCGGCACATCGGTGATCGAGGGCTATGAACTCCTCTTCAAAGGGAGCCTTACCGGAGCCTACCTGACCATCGAGAAAAAGGACGGCGGCAAAGTCCCCGTGGCGGTCTGGGAAGTGACCGACGAGGATGAACTGGCGCTCGACCGCTACGAGGGGTATCCCGCGTTCTACTACAAAACGGAGATGGTGCTGCCGATTAAGGGCATCCGCTCCGGCAAGATTCGCAGGCGCAGGTGTTTCGTGTACATCATGCACGAGGAGCGGAAAATCGGCGTGCCGACGCTTTCCTATGTGAACACCTGCCTCGAAGGGTACATCAGCTTCGGCTTCGATGAACATTACCTCTCCGAGGCACAGATTATGGCGGAGGAGGTGGCCGGGAATGAAAGACGGCATGGATCTGGATGGTTTTAGGATCTGCCCGAAGTGCGGCAGGAAGTACCGCGGCGCTCCGGCACTCTCACGGGAGGACAACGAGACCCTCATCTGTCCCGACTGCGGGACAAGGGAGGCGCTGGAGAGCATCGGCGTGGATGAGTCCGAGCAGGAGCAGATTCTGGAAACCAT
>JAJPYU010000156.1 GCA_021204765.1 Clostridiales bacterium | reverse complement strand
GGCGTACTCTCAAACCATTTCTGCACTTTCTCCTTATAAGGAGTCACATCCAGCTTCGACAAATCGGAGAGATTCGCCTCGGGGGAAAGCTCGCAGCCCGCATATTTCAATGCGGTGATATAGAGGGGCTCACGTATGCCCTGCTTTGTCAGAAGGTCTGTCGCCAGTAACTCGTTTGGGGTCATATCCGCAAGGATCTGACCCTCGTCAATCAGGATGATGCGATCAGCGCCACTGCTTAAGGCATCCTCCAGGCGATGCTCGATGATGATGATGGTGGTCTCACTCTCCTTGTGGATCTTATCGATCAGAGCGATGGCATTCTTACCCGCCGCAGGATCCAGATTCGCCAGGGGCTCATCGAAGAGCAGGATTTCCACCTTATCAATCAGCACTCCGGCCATGGACACCCTCTGCTTCTGTCCTCCGGAAAGGGCGCTGGGCGCATGGCGCAGCAGCTTATCCACATCCACCCATTTGGCCACCTCATCCACGCGGTCGTGCATCTCCTGCCAGGGCACCATATCATTTTCAAGGGAAAAGGCGATATCCTCTCCCACAGTCAGGCCTATAAACTGGCCGTCCGTATCCTGGAGCACAGTACCCACATGCTTCGACATGCCGAATATTCCCGCTTTCGTCGGATCCTCTCCGCAGATGGTAAGAGTACCCGTGCTCTCACCGGGATAGGAAAAAGGAACCAATGCATTCAGACAATTTGCCAGAGTGGATTTGCCCGAGCCGGAAGGCCCTACGATCAACACTTTCTGGCCGGGCATAATCTGCAGATTAATATTCCGGAGAGTAGGCTCTGCCTGAGATTTGTACTTAAATGTAAAATCTTTAAACTCAATAATCGGTTCCATCTATCAATCCTCTTTTGTCAGGCTGGACGATTTCGTGCGGATCCTCGAATAACCAAAGCACAATATGGAGCCCAGGATCAGGATGATGATGATATTTCCAAGCCAGGCGAATGTGCCCTGGATAAAGACCTTATTCTTAGGCTCCGCATAGATCACGATATCCAGTGCGGGTGCCACCACGATCCAGGCGATCAGATTCGCAATAATCTGAGATGCATTGAAAAGCACTAATTTCTTCCTGTTGAATCCGCCGTCCTTGATGGCATATCTCTTGGCAAAAAGGCCGATGCCTGCGCCGACGATGATCTCGGGGAATACCCAGCTCCACCAAACGCTGCCGTAGAAGATGGCGTCACCTAAAGTGTGCCCGAGGAAGCCGACAATGGCTCCGACCAACGGACCATATATGGCAGACAGGAATGCCAGTATGGCCATCCTGGGCTGCAGGTAGGTATTAGGGATACCGATGGGGATCTGGATCGCAGTCAGTGCGACGAACAGTGCGGTGCCGATACCGATGGCAACCACGTCTTTGATACCGATTTTTCTAAACATAATTTGTCCTCCATTCCGGGCTTCAAAAAGTGCGCCCGCTTATGGAAAAATCATAACATGATTCTAAAGAAAATACAATATATATTATATAAATATAAAAACTTTGTTAAGAAAGTGGGCAGACTGCGTAAAAAGCAGCCGGAGCAATGATGAGCCCCGGCTGCCATTAGATTAAAATATATCATTTGCAGACTATCCTGCAGTATTTCTTCTTGCCCCGGCGGATCACAAAATCCTCTGCATTTATCTCATCCGGCGTGTATGCCACAGCGATGTCAGTGACCTTATCCCCCTTTACGGAGACGCCGCCCTGCTGGACATTGCGGCGGGCATCACCCCGGGAAGTACAGAGACCCGCAGCCACCAGCAATCCCAGAATATCTATCTTCCCATTGGCCAGATCGCTCTCTGTAATCTCAGTGGTGGGCATATCGGCGGCAGTACCTGCGGAGAAAAGAGCTCTTGCACTCTGCTGAGCCTTTTCGGCCTCCTCCTCGCCGTGGACCAGCCTGGTAAGCTCATAGGCCAGGATCTCCTTTGCGGTATTAAGCTGGCTGCCCTCCCATTTGTCCATCTCGTCTATCTGCTCTAAGGGAAGGAAAGTGAGCATGCGCAGGCATTTAAGCACATCCGCGTCACCCACATTTCTCCAGTACTGGTAGAAATCGAAGGGGGAGGTCTTCTCCGGATCAAGCCACACGGCGCCGGATGCGGTCTTTCCCATCTTCTTGCCCTCGGAATTAAGGAGCAGTGTGATGGTCATGGCGTAGGCGTCCTTGCCCAGCTTGCGGCGAATCAGCTCGGTGCCGCCCAGCATGTTGGACCACTGGTCGTCTCCGCCGAACTGCATATTACAGCCATATCTGCGGTAGAGCTCATAGAAATCGTAGCTCTGCATGATCATGTAATTGAACTCCAGGAAACTTAAGCCCTTCTCCATGCGCTGCTTGTAGCACTCAGCCCGGAGCATGTTGTTCACGGAGAAATGAGGGCCAATCTCACGGAGCACTTCTATATAATTGAGATCCATCAGCCAGTCGGCGTTATTTACCATGAGGGCCTTGCCATCGGAAAAGTCGATAAAGCGGGACATCTGCTTCTTAAAGCAGTCACAGTTGTGCTGTATAGTCTCTGGCGTCATCATCTGACGCATATCGGTGCGTCCGGAAGGGTCGCCTATCATGCCGGTGCCGCCGCCAAGCAGGGCGATGGGCTTATTCCCGGCCATCTGGAGCCGCTTCATCAGGCACAGGGCCATAAAATGCCCCACGTGAAGGCTGTCCGCGGTGGGGTCGAAGCCGATGTAAAAGATGGCTTTGCCGTTATTTACCAGATCCTTAATCTCTTCCTCGTCAGTAACCTGGGCGATAAGGCCCCGGGCCACCAGTTCATCGTATACTGTCATTTTCTCTTTCTCCCTATAAAAATTATATAATTACCTACTTTCACAAGACGCAACATCTGCTCCCGCGCCCCGGAAATTCTAACCAGCATTATAGATATATAGAAAATTTTTGTCAATCAGGCCAGGGCGAACTGATACACGCAAAAGGCTGCGTAAATAGCCAGCAGTATAATGCCCTGGAGCCGCTTCATCTTCCCTTTTACCAGGGGCACCACGGCCAGGATGATCATCACCGCAAACATCACCGGCAGCTCCACCACCAGGGAGGAATTAAAACCGCCTATGGTGGAGTTGGCAGGTATGCTAAACGGCGTAAGGGTGGCGGACACTCCGCAGACCAGGACCAGGTTAAAGAGGTTGGCACCGATGACATTTCCCAGGGAGAGGGCGCTGTGTCCCTTCGCCAGAGCGGAGATGGCCGTGACCAGCTCCGGCAGGGAGGTGCCCAGGGCCACCAGGGTCAGGGCGATAACGGATTCAGGCACTCCCAGGGCCTCGGCTATCAGTGTGCCGTTATTTACCAGGAAGCGGGCGCCGATGGTGATGAGCACTGCGCCGATAATGAGCAGCAGTATCATTTTCCAGACGGGATCGTCCTTTTTGCCCTCCCCGGTCTCCTCAATCAGCTCCTCCGCCATCTCCGGGTGGGCCTTCATCTGCCTGATAGAGACTACTATATAGATTACAAAAATAGCCAGCAGAATGATGCCTACCGGGCGGGAGAATCTGCCGGTAGTATAGGCGATGACCGCATAAAATACCGCAGCTATGAAAAAGAAGGCTATGGGCAGCTTCAGTGTATTCTTATTTACTTTCGTGGGACGGATCGTGGCGCTCAATGCACAGATAAGGGCCGTGTTGCAGATGACGGAGCCTATGGCATTTCCATAGGCTATCTGGCTGTGCCCGGAAACCGCCGAGGTGGCGGATACCATGACCTCCGGCAGGGTCGTACCGATGGACACGACGGTGGCACCTATAAGCAGTTCGGGTAAATGAAATCTTCTGGCAATGCCGACAGCACCGTCGACAAACCAGTCGCCTCCTTTTATCAGGAGTACAAGGCCAACAGCAAAGAGTACAACGGGAATTAACATAACACTTTCCTTTCTTCCTGCAGCGGGCATGCGCTGCACCCGCTTTTTATATTGTGCCACAACGATTATACACAATAGTAGACGGCAAATCAATAATTTTACAGTAGCAAAATACCTGTTGCCATGTTACACTGTGAGTCAGAGAAACAAAGGAGCAACTGTATGAAGCTTACCACAGATGAAAAATACATGCACGATGCGCTCCGCCAGGCGAGGAAGGCCTATGCTCTGGGGGAGGTGCCCATCGGCTGCGTAATAGTGTATGAGGACAAGGTCATCGCCAGGGGATATAACAGGCGGAATACTGACAAAAACACCCTCTCCCACGCTGAGATCACAGCTATCCGCCGGGCCAGCAAAAAGATGGGCGACTGGCGGCTGGAGGGATGCACCATGTATGTGACCCTGGAGCCCTGCCAGATGTGCGCCGGGGCCCTGGTACAGTCAAGGCTCGACCGGGTGGTAATAGGCGCCATGAATCCCAAGGCCGGCTGCGCCGGTTCCATCTTAAATCTCCTTGATATGGCAGAATTCAACCATCAGGTGGAGACCACCTATGGCGTCTGCGAAAAAGAGTGCAGCGCTATCCTTAAAGATTTTTTTGCGAATCTGAGAATACAAAACAAGCAGGCCAAGCTTGCCAGCCAGAAATAGGGTTTTGGAATGAATAGCGCATGATCTGCAGCACTCCTGCTAATATTATAACCAAAGTGGCTAACCGGGACTGATATAATATCCAGCCCCGGTTATTAAATATATCAGCTATGGTCTAATGAGGCTGATGGGGTATCCGCTACGGCCATTGCTTTCTTCTTCCAGCCGCCGCTTACGTATCTGACAGTGCACAGCACCGCCGCGCAGCACCAGGTGATGGGAGACACCAGCCAGAGTCCTCTATATCCCATAAGATATGAGAACAGGAAGGCAAAGCCTATCCTCGTGGCCACCTCGCAGAAAGCGGCACAC
>JAJPYU010000252.1 GCA_021204765.1 Clostridiales bacterium | reverse complement strand
CAGCCAGGAATGCGTCCACATCTGCGACCTCAGTCTCCAGGGCCTGGTCGGCTACCCGGGCTACATAATCCCTGAACTTCTCATTCTTTGCCACGAAGTCAGTCTCGGAATTCACTTCCACGGCCACGGCCTTCTTACCGCACTCGGTGACCTTCAGCATCACTATACCCTCAGCGGCAATACGTCCTGCTTTCTTTACAGCTTTCGCCAGGCCTCTCTCACGGAGTACTTCCACGGCCTGATCCATATCGCCGTCGGCCTCCACCAGGGCCTTCTTGCAGTCCATCATGCCGGCACCGCTCATCTCTCTAAGCTCTTTTACCATTGCTGCAGTAATATTCATAACCTGTCCTCCAAATCAGTCCGTAATTAATCTGCCTCTGCCTCCGCATCGGGATCCACGGGTATCTCGTCCGCATCCACATCCACGTAGTTGCCAAGCTCATCATACATCCTGGCCTCTTCCCTGGCCGCAGCCTCCTCCAGGCCCTGCTTTGCCTCGATGACTGCGTTCGCCATAGTGGAGACTATCAGCTTCACGGCACGGATGGCGTCATCATTTCCGGGAATAACGTAATCCAGATCCTCAGGATCACAGTTCGTATCACAGATACCGATGATCGGGATGCCCAGGGTATGGGCTTCAAGCACACAGATACGCTCTTTCTTGGGATCTACGACAAAAATGGCTGCGGGAAGCTTATCCATATCCCTGACTCCGCCCAGGTTCCTGTTGAGTTTATCCATCTGTTTCTTAAGGGAGATGACTTCCTTCTTTGGCAGGACATCAAATGTACCGTCAGCTTCCATCTGTTCCAGCTCCTTGAGCCTGTCTACACGGCTGCGAATAGTTTTAAAATTCGTAAGCATACCACCCAGCCATCTCTGGTTCACATAGTACATGCCGCAGCGGGTGGCCTCAGCCTCGACAGAATCCTGAGCCTGTTTCTTTGTGCCCACGAAAAGGATAGTGCCGCCTTCTGTCACAATGTCTGAGACCGCCTTGTAAGCCTCGTCTACTTTCCCGACGGACTTCTGCAGGTCAATGATGTAAATGCCGTTGCGCTCCGTGTAAATGTAGGGAGCCATTTTCGGATTCCACCTGCGTGTCTGATGTCCGAAATGGACACCTGCCTCAAGCAGCTGTTTCATTGAAATAACACTCATATTTCTTTACCTCCATGGTTTTGCTTCCACGGGCTTAAGTAACCTGCCGGTAAACCCTCTCGGGCACCACCCCGGTCAGTCCGTCCGTGTGATTTATAGTGTATCTGAAGAAAAGGCAAATCCCCCAATCCCCAGACCGAATCAGTATAACACACAGGTAACTGGTATTCAAGGCCTTTTTGTTGAAAAAGATAACACATTAATTATCATTAGTTTCGGGATAATTATTAATCTCCTCGAAGATCGTATCATTTAAAATCTTTATGCGTGTGCCCTTCATGCCGGATGATCTGGACTCCAGGACACCGGCGCTCTCCAGTTTCCTCATGGCGTTTACTATGACGGAGCGGGTGATACCGGCGGCATCGGCCACACGGCTGGCTATGAGTACTCCTTCATCCCCGTCCAGCTCTGCCAGTATAAGCCTTATAGCCTGCCTTTCGGTAAAGGAAAGGGTACTTATGGCAGCAGTTACCATCTGGGATTTTCTCTTCTCTTCCTCCATCTCTTCACTGACGGAGCGCATGGTCTCCAGGCCTACCACTGTAGAGCCATACTCGCATAGTATGATGTCCTCTATGTCAAAGGGATTACCCTGGCGGTACACAAAAAGGGTGCCCAGGCGCTTGCCGGCTATCTCCACCGGACAGATAGTGGCATTGTGATCACGGATCTCGTCGTTTTTAAAGCCGAGTATAATGAGATTTACATTTTCCTTGGTTGAAAGGACGTTTAAGAGGCGGTCATTAAATGTCATGTCCACTCTCTCACCGACATTAGCCGAGAGCAGGCCACCCAGATCATACACCTTATCATTCATTGATTTACCCAGGACTTTTCCCTTCCGGCTGATGACCAGGATATTGGCGTCCAGGACCTCGGTCATAACACTGCAGACATCGTTAAAAACCAACTTTGTAAAATTGTTGTTATGAAGCAGTTTTCCTATTTTTCTCGTTTTGTCGAGCAGATCCACAGCGCTCATTTATTTTCCCTCCGTTATGCCGGTTCTTTATTATCCGCAGACATGACAAAGCCACAATCGCTGTCCGCACAAGCCAGCTTATTTCCCTTTTCAACCATATATCCGCCGCAGCGGGGGCAACGCTCGTTCACAGGCTTCATCCAGGACATAAAATCACAGTCCGGGGCATTCTCACAGCCAAAATAACGCCTGCCCTTACGGGTCTTTTTTAAAACGATCTCTCCGCCGCATTGTGGGCAGGTAACCCCGATCTTTTCCAGAAGGGGCTTCGTATTGCGGCACTCAGGGAATCCCGGGCAGGCCAGAAATCGGCCGTGAGGGCCGTACTTTATGACCATGTTCCTGCCGCAGAGCTCGCAGACCTCATCGGAAACCTCATCGGATATCTCCACCTTCTCCAGATTCTCCTCAGCAGTCTTCACCGCCGAATCCAGATCGGGATAAAAATTTCTGATAACCATCTTCCACTCAACATCCCCGGCCTCAATACCGTCTAAGAGCGACTCCATATTTGCGGTAAACTGCTCATCAACTATGGTGCCAAACTCGTCTTTCATTATCTTATTGACCACCTCTCCCAGCTCGGAGACATAGAGATTCTTCCCCTCCTTTATGATATAGCGTCTGGCCAAAAGTGTGGTGATAGTGGGTGCATAGGTACTGGGGCGGCCTATGCCTGCCTCCTCCATGGCACGGACCAGGGCAGCCTCGGTAAAATGTGCCGGGGCCTGGGTAAAATGCCGCTCAGGCTTAAGTTCCCTGCAGTCAAGAGCCACACCCGGCTCAAGGCTGTTCGAGAGCATGGTCTTATCCCCCCGGCTCTCATCCAATGAGTAAACTGACATGAATCCCGGGAAGGAAAGCTTCGAGGTGGAGGTGCGGAAACGGTAGTCTCCCGCCCCTATTAACACAGAAGTGGTCTCATAAACCGCCGGCGTCATGCGGCTGGCGACAAACCTGTTCCATATGAGCTGATAAAGCCTGAACTGGTCTCTGGTAAGTGAGTCTTTCACCTTAGCAGGAGCACGGCGGATATCAGAAGGACGTATGGCTTCATGGGCATCCTGGATATGTCCTCCATTTGGAGTGCCGGTATCATTATCACCCACATAATCCGGGCCATATACCCGGCTGATATATTCTGCTGAGGAACTTTTGGCCTCATCAGAGACCCTGGTTGAATCCGTCCTCAAATAAGTGATAAGACCCACTGTGCCCTCACCCTTTATATCAACCCCTTCATAGAGCTGCTGGGCCAGGCTCATGGTCTTTTTAGTGGAAAAATTCAGATGGCTGCTGGCAATCTGCTGCAGGGTGCTGGTAGTAAAGGGCAATGGCGCTTTCGACCTGCGCTCCCCTTTTTTGACTTCCAACACAGTATATGCAACGCCTTTGAGGTCGGCAAGAATGGTATTCATCTGATCCTCATTCTCTATGCGGATGCGTCCGTTTCTGTCACCGGCCAGTTCTGCCGTGATCAGTTTCTTTTCTCCCTTCAGGGCAAGCCTCACTTCCAGGCTCCAGTACTCCTCTGGAATAAAGGCATCTATTTCTTCCTCCCGGTCACAGATCATCTTCAGTGCCGCGGACTGCACTCGTCCGGCAGAGAGCCCCCTCTTTACCTTGGCCCAAAGCAGGGGGCTGATCCGGTACCCGACCATGCGATCCAGCATACGACGGGTCTGTTGGGCATCCACCAGATCCATGTCAATATCCCGGGGATGCTTTAGAGAATCCCTTACCGCGGACTTCGTGATCTCATTAAAAGTAATGCGCTTTGTGTTCTTATCATCCAGATTCAGAGCTTTGGATAAATGCCAGGATATAGCCTCTCCCTCACGATCCGGGTCAGTGGCCAGATAGACTCTGTCCGCTTTCTTTACCTCTTTTCTGAGAGCTGCCAGCACATCACCCTTTCCCCTGATGGTGATATATTTGGGCTCAAAGTCATGCTCCACGTCTATGCCGAGGTTGCTCTTGGGCAGATCACGGACGTGGCCGTTACTGGCTGTGACCTCATAGTTTTTACCGAGAAATTTCTTTATAGTCTTTACCTTGGCAGGCGACTCCACGATAACCAGATTTTTAGCCATAGTGTATCCTTTTGTGTATCCTTTTATAACTTTCTGCAAAAATAATTCTGAAAAGTCTCCTGAGCCAGCCCTTTCTTCACCAAACTGCCCAGCGCGTGAAGCGACGTCAAAAGGTCCAGACCCGTTTCCTCAACGATGAGATTTATGTACTTTGGGCTCAGGCACAGAACACTATACACTAAGGATTCCTCTTTTTCAAGAGGTAATTGTTTTGATTTTTGCCGTTTTTTCTTACTATCGGAAACTATTCCTGTATTTTTCAGAAAACAATCCACATCATAAAGAATGCCTGCTCCCTGCTCAATGAGGTGGTTTGTGCCTTTGCTCAGGTCATCTCCGTATCTGCCCGGTACAGCGTAAATATCAATTCCCTGATCCAGGGCACAGTCTGCCGTGATAAGGCTCCCGCTCCTCTCCCTGGCCTCCACCACTACGAGTATCCGGGAGAGACCCGATATGATTCTGTTACGCAGCGGGAAAAACTGGCGCATGGGCAAAGTGCCGGGAATATTCTCGGAAATGATGCCTCCATGGCCGTTCAGGATGTTCTCATAAATATTATGTGAGGATTTGGGATAGCAAATGTCACAGCCCCCGCCTAAAATGGCAAAAGTATCCCCTCCCACCGACAGCGCCCCGGCGTGGGAGGCGGAATCCACTCCCAT
>JAJPYU010000220.1 GCA_021204765.1 Clostridiales bacterium | reverse complement strand
AGTAGTTTCAAGGATGCCCGCCTCACCGTCGTGGATCCTGACGACATAGAACTCCCCATCAGACTCTGCGGCGAACTCAGCAAGATTATCCGGCACCGGGATGGTGATCGTAATATCGGTATCAAATATTCCGCTCATGTGCACGTTGCTCTCCAGAGTTTCACTTGCATCGTAAATTAATTTATCCATTGTGATATCCAGGTAGTGCACCCTCGCGGTATCTTCGGTTCCGCCGTGTCCTTTTATCGCTCCCCAGATCAGGGCTTCCTCATCTTCGTTCACCTCTTCCGGATCAACTGTGTTGATGTTCAACACGATATCGACAGACCCGTCGTACACTGCTATCAGCGTCTTCTCATTGTTTGTCAGCAGCGCCTCCGGCTCGTCTATCACCACGGTTGCCCCGCTTACGTTTCCGCTGCTCTTAACCGTGAGGTCACCATTTGTATCAGTAGAGGAAACTGTCCAGGTAATCCCGCATTTCTCGCAGATGTAGGTGATAAGCCCTGACTCGTCCGTTTCTTCCTTCACCCAGCTATGCCCGGTGGCATCCACATGGCTGTCAGTATAAGTGTCGCCGCAGTATTTGCAGATATAGGTGACGTATCCGGCTGTGGTGCAGGTCACAGGTGTAACATAAGAGTCATATTTATGGCCCGTGGCAGGGATCTTTACTGTGTATTCCGCAGTGCAGTCTTCATCTGTACATTTGTAGGTCATCTCTCCCATCTCTGTACAGGTCGGCTCCTTTGTCACGGTTCCCTCATCCCATTCATGCCCATATGCAGGAATGTCTTCAGTGTAAGTCTCACCACAGTTTTCACATGTATAGGTCTTCACGCCATTTTCTTCATCCGTAGCTTCCTTTGTCACTACCCCTTCATCCCAGCTATGCCCTGTCGCTCTCACATGATCACCAACATAGCTCTCTTCACAGCCATCATTGACACAGATATAGGTAGTGTATCCGGCTGTCGTGCAGGTCGGAGCTGTGACTTGCTTGTGATAATTATGCCCAAGAGCAAGTATGGTCTCTGTGTAAGTCTCCTGACAAGTCTTACAGGTATAAGTGTACTCGCCACTCGTCAGGCATGTGGGCTCTACGGTCGTTACACCCTCATCCCAATCATGGCCGGTGGCGTCCTTATGATCGTCTGCATAGGAGTAATCACAGTTTTTGCAACTGTGAGTTGTATAGCCTTCCTCTGTGCAGGTGGGCTCTGTGACAACGCCCTCTGCAAAATCATGTCCTGTGGCCGGGATGCCCTCAGTGTAAGTCACCCCACAATTGGAACAGGTATAGGTCTTTACTCCGTCTGTGGTGCAGGTAGCTTCCTCTGTAACCACGCCATCATCATAGGAATGTCCTGTGGCCGGGATTTCTACCGTATAAGTCTCTCCACACCCCGAACAGGTGAAAGTCTTCTCTCCCATTTCTGTACAGGTGGCCTCTTCTGTCACTGTCCCATCATCCCAGGTATGTTCTCCTGTCGTAGGAATAGGATCCGTGTAGGTCTCTCCGCATACGGTGCAGGTGTAGGTAGCCTCGCCTTCCTCAGTCTCAGTGGGTTCTTTCGTGACCACACCATCATCCCACCGGTGTCCGGCGGCCACCACATGATCTCCGGTATAGCTGTCTCCACAGGTCTCACAAATGTAAATCGTATATCCGTCTTCGGTGCAGGTGGCAGATACCGTACTCTCAGCTTTCCAGGAATGCTCTCCTGTCGCCGGGATTGTCTCTGTATATGTCCTTCCACAGGCCGTGCATGTGTAGGTCATCACGCCTTCTTTTACACAGGTGGGGGCGGTTGTCATGGTCCCTTCATCCCATGTATGATCCCCCCTGTCGGTATAATTGTCCCTATATGTATCCCCACAGTTTTCACAGATATAAACTGTGTATCCGCGGCTTGTACAGCTGGCAGCTACCACTTCAGAAACAACATAATCATGTCCTGTTGCAGGGATCGTTACCGTATATTCCGTGCCGCAGACGGTGCAAGTGTACTTGATCTCACCAATCTCCGTGCATGCAGGCTCTTTCACGATTTCCCCGGCATCCCAGTAATGCTCACCGGTCGCAGGTATTTCATCCACATAAGTTTCCCCACAGGTCTGGCAGGTATAGGTCATTTCCCCGGTTGTATCATACATTGCAACCTTGGTAATTACCCCGTCATCCCAGTCGTGGCCTAAAGCCGCCTCGTAGTCGCTGTACCAGGTATCTCCGCAGTTTTCACAGGTATGGTTTGTGTATCCGTAAGCAGTACAGGTCGGTTGTGTGATCTTCGCCTGGTAATCATGACCTGCGGCCGCAATAATGAGTTCGTCCTCACTGGTCTCATTCTCTCCGTCGGCATCAGTATATATTTCCCCACAGGTCCTGCAGATATAGTAAGCCTCCATGCCATCCTCGGTGCAGCTTGCGTCGACCTTCTCATGATAAGTCATGCTGTGGGCGGCGGTATTAAATGTGTCGATGACAACAAACTCCAGGTTCCCGGCCTCATCCTCTGTTATCGCATAGATATAATACTGCGTGTTGGGCGTGAGATCTGAGACGGTTTCCGTAATGGAAGTATCCGCCTCCATCTCAATCGTTGTGGCGTTGCCTGTCTCAAGATCATCTTCGCTCAGCTTCACATCAGAAGAAACCAGGTAGCTGATCGTTCCATTCTCGTCGGAGGTAAAAGTGATCCCGGCAGTATATTCCTCCGCCTCCACACTTACTTCCACGGTCATCGGCGTCCGGTCGATGATGAAGCCGTCGGAGCAGATGTAATCACTCTGGTTGCCTACATTGTCCACGGCATAAGCGTAAACCACATAACTGTCTTCGTCGCCTAAGGTAAATTTTCCATTTTTAGAATAGTTAAATTCTACATTCTCAAGCTCCGCCGCCGTCAGGGCTGTTTCAGATCCTGAGTAGTCAATGTAGTAATAATACCCGGCGACGCCTGAGGCTGCATCTTCGGCACTTATGGTCACAGTGACATCCTCATTAAAAAGCAAGCCGAAGGTAATCTTGTTCAAGAGTGTTTTAAACCAGTTGTTCTTGATTGCAATTCCGGTCTCCGCGGACTCAAATGCCGGGGCCTCAGAGTCGATCTTGAGTGTAATTTCCTCAAATTCAGTCAGATATCCGGTCTCATTCTGGAGCATACCAATGGAAAGCTCGTTCTCTCCCTGGGTGTCGATGGTAATCTCGTCCTGCCAGTTATCGTAGGTATCCCGGCACAGCTGCCATCCCTCCTCTTCCGGAGTCAGTGTAACGGGCGTTGTATACCAGTCAGTATATCCATTTACAGTACTGAGCGCTCCCTCTGCAGTCCATCCCGGGCTGTCAATATAGGAAATGGTGAAGTCCAACGTAACCGTTCCGGTATAGTTCCCGCTGCCTGTGATGGTAACCTCTCCTGTTCCCACATTTACATTGCTGTCATAAGATACGCTATAGTCCGTTTCAGAAACAAGTTCCGTACCGTTTATCGTGACAGTGACTGCCGGTGTGATATCTTTGGAAGTATAGTAATATGCATCGGAGTCAAGAGTAATGGTCACATCACTGTCTTCAAGACTCTTTTCGGCTATCGTCAGATTCGCACCCGTAAAGGTAACATCATAGTTCGCGTTGTCATACTCTGCGGAAATCGGATATGTCCCTAAATCGCTGTTCTCATCCGCATCCACGGAAAGCACAATATTCAGGTCGTCTTCCGTATCTCCCTCCACCAGGTCATTTTCTTCTTTCAGACTCCAGGTAAGCTCCGGCACGGAATCCCCATAGGCCATTTCGATATCATCCAGAACGACTGTGACAGACTTCGGCTCGACAGTTACATCGATAGATGTCGTAAATCCTATATAATCATCGCTGCCCGGAGTAAATTCTACGGTATAGGTATTTTCGGAGCTTTCTTTTACAGTCGGAGTGTCCGCCAGAATCCCGCTTGCGAAGGACCATGTGCCGGAAACTGTTTCGCCGTCAGCCTCGCAGACAGCTGTCCCTCCGACCAGCTCCATGTCATAAATGGATGTCCCATAAATACCGGAAGCCGTCGGCAGTACGCCTGCAGCCGTCGTCCCCTTCAGGGTCGTGAAAGTGAGCCCTTCATCTGAAGAGACGCAGTAGAAACCGATGTTCCCCATGTCGTCCTCCGTCATAAGGTACAGGAAATAAGTGGTATTCACAGACAGCCCGGATACTGTGAAGTCGATATCTTCCCCTTCATTCGCCTCCAGAGTAGCGGTCATACCCTTTTCTGAGTCTTTTATTTTATTTTCAAAGCTATCCTGGTCAATACTGCCGTCCGTGGAAACCATATAGCTGATAGTCCCGTCCTCGCTGGGAGTCAGGACGATGCCCACCGTCACCTCATCGGGAGTGATCTCATAGTCCACTGTCATCGGAACGTCGTCGTGAGGGATGGCATAATAGGTATCCGCAGTATAGTCCGGGATCTCTGTCGCCAGATAAGCCTCTCCGGCAGTGTTGTACCAGTATCCGTCAGCCTCTTCGATATATTCCGGATCAGGCGTTGGCAGGCGGTAATCTTCATCTGTGGCGCCAAACGCGAAATTTTCCCCGAGAGTTACCTCGGTAAGGCCAGTACATCCGGTGAACATATCATAAGTTGAAAGATTGCTGGTTCGTCCGTGTTTCCCCAATTTTCCTGTATCAAAATTTCCCAAATCTAATGTTCTCAGGCCGGAGCAGCCATAAAACATGTAGTCCATGGTCGTCACATTCCCGGTATCGAAGTCGCTCACGTCCAGTTCTGTCAGGCCAGAGCAGTTATAGAACATACTGTTCATGTCTTCCACTTTTGCAGTATCTAATACACTCACGCCCAGTTCTGTCAGGCCAGAGCAGTCATAGAACATCTCATACGTACTTTTCACATTGCCGGTATCGAAT
>JAJPYU010000010.1 GCA_021204765.1 Clostridiales bacterium | reverse complement strand
CTTATAAGCCCTCTGGACTTTTCGGTGGATGAGCTGGACAGGCTATTAAAGCTTGCCAACGACATCGAGAAATACCCGGAAAAATATGCCCACGCCTGTGATGGGAAGATTCTCGCCACCTGCTTTTATGAGCCCAGCACCCGGACGAGGTTAAGCTTCGAGTCCGCCATGCTGCATCTGGGAGGAAAGGTCATCGGCTTCGCCGACGCCTCCAATTCCTCCGCTGCCAAGGGAGAGAGCGTCTCCGACACCATGCGTGTCATTTCCTGCTACGCCGACATCTGCGCCATACGCCACCCCAAGGAGGGCGCAGCCCTGGTCGCCTCACAAAAGTCCGGCATCCCAGTGATAAATGCCGGTGACGGCGGCCACCAGCATCCCACCCAGACATTGACGGATCTGCTGACCATATTCAGCCTTAAAGGGCGCTTAGATCACATGACCATAGGCCTCTGCGGCGACCTGAAATTCGGCCGCACCGTCCATTCACTTATCCACGCCCTGGTCCGCTACCCCGGGATAAGATTCGTCCTGATCTCCCCGGAGGAGCTTAGGATCCCCAGCAACCTCCGTGACGAGATCCTGATAAAAGGCGGCATACCTTTTAAGGAAATGGTTCGCCTGGAGGAGGCCCTGCCGGGGCTTGACATACTTTACATGACCAGAGTCCAGAGAGAGCGCTTCTTCAATGAAGAGGATTACGTACGCATGAAGGATTTCTATATATTGGATAAAGCAAAGATGGAGCTGGCCCCGGAGGATATGCTGGTGCTACATCCCCTGCCCAGGGTAAACGAGATCTCCGTGGAGGTGGACGACGACCCCCGGGCGGTGTATTTTAAGCAGGCCCGTTACGGCGTGTACGTCCGCATGGCACTGATACTGACACTGTTGGAACTGGAGGTGTGATATGTTAAACGTTGGAGCAATCAAGGAAGGATACGTCCTGGATCACATAAAGGCCGGCATGAGCATGGCCATCTATCACTACCTGAAGCTGGACGAAGCCGACTGCACCGTGGCCATGATCATGAATGCCCACAGCAATAAGATGGGCAAGAAGGATATCCTTAAGATCGAGTGTGACCCTGACATGGTAGATCTGGATATTGTGGGCTTCTTAGACCACAATATCACGGTGAATATCATAAAAGACGAGGAGATCGTGGAGAAAAAAGTCCTGACTCTCCCCCTGGAGATAAAGAACGTCATAAAGTGCAGGAATCCCCGCTGCATCACCTCTATCGAGCAGGAGCTGGACCAGATCTTCTACCTGACAGACCCCGAGAAAGAGATCTACAGGTGCAAGTACTGCGAGACGAAATATAAGCGCAACTGATTAAAATATAATGATACCAGGGTCAAAAGGCCATACAATTGGATGCAAGCATCCATTGTATGACCTTTTGACCCTGGTATCATACAATTTTTCCCGATATGTCAAAATATTTTGACAGGTAATCACACCCTCGAGAGGTACTCTCCTGTCCGGGTATCGATCTTGATCCTGTCCCCCTGATTTACGAAGAGCGGCACCATGACCTGGGACCCGGTCTCCACGGTAGCCGGCTTGTATGTGCCGGTAGCTGTATTCCCCTTAAAGCCGGGCTCGGTATCGATGATCTCCAGCTCCACGAACAGAGGCGGCTCCACAGCGAAGATATTCCCATTGTAGGAGAGCATCTGAACATTCTCATTCTCTTTGACAAACTTCAATGTGTCTCCCACATCCTCGACGGAAAGCTCCACCTGCTCGTAAGTGGCGGTGTCCATGAAATAATAGAAATCATCATCGCTGTAGAGATACTGCTTCTCGGAACGGTCCACATGGGCGGTATCCACATTCTCCGCGGGGCGGAAGGACTTCTCTATGACTCCTCCGTTTATGATGTCTTTAAGCTTCGTCCTGATAAATGCCGCTCCCTTGCCGGGCTTAACGTGCTGGAAGTCCTCAACCCTGTAAACCTTGCCTTCCAGCTCTATGGTCACTCCTTTTTTGATCACGCTGCCTGCATCTGCCATAACTGAATTCCTCCTTACAAATCTAATACAAATTTATGGATCATTTCATCCTGCGGTATATTAGGAACCACCAGGGCATCTGTCCAACTGCTTCCTCATATACCGGCTCACATCTTTTTCATTCTAAAATAAAAAGGGCTATATTTCAAGCCCTTTTTCCGGTACATATAATCACCCTGTTACTGTTTGTTACATTTCAGACATCAGCCGACTGATGCCTGAAATGCAACTGCAGCACCGTAAAGCATTATAACCGTTATCTTTTAATTTGAGCAGATGTTTTTTGAAAAGAAAGCTCCCCTCGCCTCGCTGGGGTGTCTCCTCCTGTAAAAGCGGTAAAATCTCAGCACAAAAAATTCCAGCCACCTCTTGAAAAATATCTGTATCTCCTCTTTCCAGTATATGTACTTCACCATGATAGAGGGAATTCCCGCATTATTCGCACCCCAGATGTCGGTAAATATCTGATCCCCGATGAAAATAGTGGTCTCCTTATCCGTGCCCATAAGCTCCATGGCTTTGAGGTATCCCTCCGGCCGCGGCTTGTGTGCTTTACAAGTGTAGGTGACATGGACAGAGTCGTTAAACATTTTCACCCGGGCTTCGTCGTTATTGGAAATGAGGCAGCACTTAAAGCCGATATTTTTAAGACGATTAAAGAGGGCTTTTGCCCGTTCGTCGGCGGGAGCACCGTGATGCACCAGGGTATTGTCGATATCAAATATCAGCCCCCGGTAACCGTCGGCATAAAGGCTCTCGTAGTCGATGCCGTAGGCGGAGTCCACATATATATCGGGATATAAATTTCTAAACATAGGTCTGCTCCTGTCATAGGGCTGCTCTTGTCCGCTGCTTCCTGCATTATTCCGGCAAGTCAATAAGGTCACTTATTGTCAAGAACGCTTTTAAGCTCGTCCACAAAAGTATTCACATCCTTGAACTCCCGGTAGACCGAGGCGAAGCGGACGTAGGCCACAGCCTCCAGGTCACGGAGCTTATTCATGACCATCTCGCCGATGAAACTGGTGGGCACCTCAGAGCTCTCCCGATTGTAAACCGCTGTCTCCACCTCGTCCACCAGCTGGCGGATCTGCTCTGCGGAGACCGGCCTCTTGTGACAGGCGCGGAGGATTCCGTCCTCTATCTTCTTCCTGTCATAGCGCTCACGGGTGCCGTCCTTTTTGATCACCATTATGGGAATGGTCTCCACCTTTTCATAGGTGGTAAATCTCCGGTCGCAGTCATCGCAGCATCTTCTGCGGCGGATGGAAGTGTTGTCGTCCGCCGGCCGGGAATCGATGACCCGGGTATTGTCGCTGCCACAGTATGGACATTTCATGGCTTTTCTCCTTTACTTATCGTATAAACACGGATTTTTACGTTCTTGCGGGGTTGCTGAGTGCCAGTGACACTCGTGTTTGCAACCGACCGGAGCGACAGCGGAGACCTCCAAGTAAGATAATTGTATGCAAGCATACATTATCTTATTTTGAGACCCTGTTGCTACACGTTGAATCTAAACAAGATCACGTCTCCGTCCTGCACTACATAATCCTTGCCTTCCAGGCCTACAAGGCCCTTCTCTCTGGCCGCCGCCAGTGAGCCGCATTCCAGCAGATCCTTATAATTCACCACCTCAGCACGAATGAATCCCCGCTCGAAATCGCTGTGGATCTTCCCTGCTGCCTGGGGAGCCTTCGTACCTATCTTTATCGTCCAGGCACGGCACTCATCCTCTCCCGCTGTGAGAAAACTCATGAGCCCCAGCAGCCGGTAGCTTGCCTGTATCAGCTTGTCGAGGCCCGATTTCTCTATACCCAACTCCTCAAGGAACATATCCCGCTCATCATCGTCCAGCTCTGCCATCTCCGCCTCTATCTCAGCGCAGATGGTGAAGACCTCGCTGCCCTCATCAGCCGCCAACTGCCTCACTGCCTGCACAAAGGGACTGCTCCCGCCGTCATCGGCCAGGTCGTCCTCGGAGACATTGGCCGCATAGATCACCGGCTTCGCCGTCAGGAGATTATAGGAAGCAAACCAGGCGATATCATCCTCGTCATCTCCTACTTCGAAGGTCTTGGCAGGCCTGCCCTCCTCCAGATGAGCGGAGACAGCTTCGATAAGGGTCTCCTCCTTCGCCGCCTTTTTGTCCATGCGGGCAGTCTTCTTCACCTTGGCGAGGCGCCGTTCCAGCACCTCCAGGTCGGCGAATATCAGCTCAAGGTTAATAGTCTCTATGTCCCGCTTCGGATCAACGCTGCCGTCCACATGGATGACATTCTCATCCTCAAAGCAGCGGACCACGTGGATGATAGCGTCACATTCCCGGACATTCCCCAGGAACTGATTGCCCAGTCCTTCACCCTTGCTGGCACCCTTCACCAGGCCGGCAATGTCAACAAATTCAATAACTGCAGGCGTCACTTTCCTGGTGTGATAAAGCTCTCCCAGCAGGCGGATGCGCTCGTCCGGCACCGCCACCACTCCCACATTCGGGTCTATTGTACAGAAAGGGTAATTGGCCGATTCGGCCCCGGCTTTCGTCAGTGAGTTAAACAGGGTGCTCTTGCCGACATTGGGCAACCCCACGATTCCAAGCTTCATTTCTTTATGTTATCTCCTCTTTCTACTGTATTTAACCAGTGCATGCATGGCCTACAGGCCATATTACCTCAATCCGGATATCACTCAAAGGGCGTAGGCTGTATCAGGCCATAGCCTCCGTTCTTTCTCCTGTAAATGACATTCACATTGCATTTCTCCTCAGCGTTCATGAACACATAGAAGTCGTGTCCAAGAAGCTCCATCTCGAGCACAGCATCCTCGGGGAACATGGGCTTGATGCCAAAGCGCTTTACGCGGACAATATCGCCGCTCTCCCCATGCTCCTCGTGCTCCTCATGC
>JAJPYU010000140.1 GCA_021204765.1 Clostridiales bacterium | reverse complement strand
GACAGGCACACCGTTGAGCTGCATGCGCCGGATATCGTCGCTGCGGCCATTGCCATCGGCAGGCATCTGTCAGCCGGACGGACAGTGATCGCCATTAAAAAGCACTATACCGCCGCCGTGGCCGCCCTGGAGGCCGCCATACAGGGAACCGGGGCGGAGCTTTATCTTTCTGAGTCCTTTTATCCGGCCGGGGATGAGCAGAACCTTGTGTACTGCGTGACGGGCAGAGTCGTCCCCACCGGGGGGATACCCCTGGATGTGGGCTGCGTGGTCAGCAATGCCAGCACGGTATGGAATATCTCGCAGGCGCTTGAGGGACAGCCGGTGGTGGATAAGATGGTGACCGTGGCGGGCAGCGTAGCCCATCCGGTGACTGTCAGCTGTGCTATCGGGACGCCTTTGTCAGAGCTCCTAGACGCTGCGGGAGGGCCTGTGGGAGACTGCTCCTACATTATAGGCGGCCCTCTTATGGGACAGGTGACGGATGATCTCACCCAGCCCGTGACGAAGCTGACCGGCGGACTTTTGGCTATTCCAAAAGGGCATGTCATTTTATCAAAAAAGAAGCTGGGGGCGCGGGATGCGATGCTGGCCAGGGCAGTCTGCTGCCAGTGTTCCATGTGCACCCAAATGTGCCCCAGGAATGCCATGGGACTTAATGTCCAGCCACACAAGGCAATGCGGGCTTTCGCCTCGGGCAACGGTGCCCTCGTGGGTGATGTGAACGGAGTCTTCTCCTGCTGTGACTGTGGAGTCTGTACTTATTATGCCTGCAATTTCGGCTTAAAGCCGGGCAAAGTCATGCAGCAGGCCAAGGCAGGCCTGCAGAAGCAGGGCATTAAGCCCGTAAAGGAAGTCAGGTATTCCCCGGACGGCGGCATTGACAATAAGCGTGTGCCCACAGAGCGGCTTTTGTACAGGCTTGACCTGAAAAAATATGATGTGGACGCTCCAATGGGAGATTATGTCGTCTGTGACCGGGTGAGGATTCCCCTGAAAATGCATATAGGTGCCCCGGATGCCCCTCTGGTGGCAGTGGGAGACCGGGTAAGCCGGGGACAGCTGATAGCTGAGCCGAAAGGAATGGGGGCCAATATCCATGCTTCCATAGACGGGACGGTTACGGCGGTGACGGATGAATATATTGAGATAGGGCGGTGACAGTATGAGCGCGATCGGGATGAATGAACTTATGAGCATACCTACGGGCATGGAAGCCTGTGACGCTATGCTCAAGGCGGCTGAGGTGGAGCTGGTCAGTGCCGGCTGTGTCTGTGCCGGGAAATACTATATAGTGGTGACCGGGGATGTTGCGGCTGTGCAGTCTTCTGTCCAGGCGGGTGCCCGGGTGTCTGATAACCTGTTGGTTGACAGCCTGGTGATTCCCAATGTGGATCCCCAGGTAGCCCCCGCCATCTCTGCCTGTACCATGGTGGACCGCCTGGATGCCCTGGGAATTATGGAGACATATTCCCTCTGCGCAGCGGTGCATGCGGCGGATGCTGCGTCGAAAGCCGCGGATGTGGATCTGCTGGAAGTGCGGCTGGGACGGGGACTGGGAGGCAAGTCTTTTATTCTCC
This sequence comes from Clostridiales bacterium, assembly GCA_021204765.1. Lineage (GTDB taxonomy): Bacteria > Bacillota > Clostridia > Lachnospirales > Lachnospiraceae > Eubacterium_I. Next base: position 3,481 of record JAJPYU010000140.1, on the reverse strand, counting down.
TTACCGGTGAGGTGGCTGCGGTGCGCTCGTCCATCGAGGCTGCTGAGGCTCTGCCGGAGACGCAGGGGCTGATGGCCAAAAGCGTGGTCATCCCCTCGCCCCACCCGGATATGCTTAAGGCTATAGGCTGATGAGGGAGGTACACTGGGATGTATGACGGAATAGTGGTCGGATCTGTGGTGGCCACGGTAAAAGATCCCGGATTGGAAAGGATTCCACTTCTTTTAGTCCGCAAACTGGAGAAAGGCAGGGAGGCGGAACTTATCGTGGCGGCGGATCATACAAGGCAGGCAGGGATCGGAGATCATATTTATATGATCGGATCCAAGGAAGCCTGCCGTATCTATCGCGCGGGAGCCATACCGGTGGATGTGGCTATCGTGGGATTTATCGATACTTATAATGAGGAGCTTTGAGACCGGTCTTACTTTTCCGCAGCGGGTGCTTTGCTGCCGGTGAGGGAAGAACAGGCGGTCTGAGTAATACTGGGAGAGGTTAAGAGAATATGCGCCTGGCGAAAGTGGTGGGGAACGTGATCTCCACCGTAAAGGATGACGGATATTACGGATATAAGCTGATGCTGGTGGAATATTTTGACCCCGTCACCGGCAGTCCGGAGGGGCCTAGAATGATCGCTTTTGACTGCGTGGATGCAGGTGTGGGGGATACGGTCATAGTGAACACGGACGGCGGTGCCGGAAATATGATCTTCAATGATGACTACGGCATTTTTGACCTGGTCATCTGCGGTATAGTGGATAATTACACGGCTTATGGGGAGAAGACCGTGTTCCATGGGGCGTAAGTGGAATTTTTGATATTTTCGCAGCAGCATGATTTCCCGGGATATGGAGACTGATATGGATGATAATATAGTTGAGAACAGCTCCCTGTTGGAGCTTGCCGGCCGGACAGCGGATATTTACGATGATTTCACCGAGTCTGTCCGGAATATGGGATCAAAGCTAAACAGCGGCAAGCGCTCATCGAAGCTGGGCAGCAGCGTAGTCAACTGGGTAGGCGGCAGCCATGTGCGGACTGAGAGGGATATCCTCTGCGACAAATTCCTGGAGGACATTCAGAAGCACCTGGAGCTTTTTGAGAGCTGCCTTTTGGGTGCCTCCGGGAGGGAGCAGGCCGAAGCCTGCGGTATAGTGGCTGATCTCATGACAGAGCCCAGGCCGCCCCAGTCGGATTCCACTACCAATCTGATGAAGAGAGCCATGATCGGACAGGTGATACCTTTCCTTAAGTATGTGGACAGGGATGAGCTGGTAAGGATAAGAGACCGGATGGATGCGGCCTATACGAAGCGGCAGCTCCTGCCGGTGGAAAAGGATGTGAGAAAAGAGCTTGAACGGCTGATCACAGCATGTTAGCCCCGACGGGTCTGCATGATGTATTTCTGTTTTCGCAAGTATTTTGTATGATTTGTGAAAACTACCGAAATACCTTATGCAGACCCTTTATTAATTTTGTGTATAACTAACATATGTAAGTGCTTGACAACTTTAGTTAGCAGTATTAAACTATTGTACGGTTAGATTAACTGCGAAAGGAGGTTTTTATGATGCCTTTATCTTTTGTCAAACCCGGAGAGGTAGCCGTAATAAAGCGGATCAGCGGCAGGGATGAGATCAGACAGCACCTGGCTGAGCTGGGTCTGGTGGTGGATGAGGCTGTCAAGGTGGTAAACGGCCTGGGCGGCAACGTGATCATCCAGGTGAAGGATTCCAGGATCGCACTTGATAAGACTATGGCTAACCGGATCATGGTATAGTAAGGGGCTTAAACTTATCGATGGTATTTCTTTTATTACTTATCTGATCGGAGCAGGAGAAAAAAAGCAAAGGCGGAAAGAAGAAAGCGGCAGGAAACACAAAACAATGCAGTAAACGACCAAAATTTTAAAAGGAGGGAGAGCATGAAGACACTAAAGGATGTTGAAGTCAATGGCACCGCGGTGGTGAAACGCCTCCACGGCGAGGGACCGACCAGACGCCGCATCATGGACATGGGTCTGACCAAGGGTGTGCAGGTCATGGTGAGAAAGGTGGCGCCCTTAGGAGATCCCATCGAATTAAATGTTCGCGGCTACGAGCTGAGTATCCGCAAGGCGGACGCTGAGCTGGTGGAAGTCGAATGAAAAAATTTTAAAAGTATCAAGATTACAAACAGGCAGAGTTAATCCGAACCAGAGAAACAAACGGGTTTTTTTAGTGCTACTACGAACACTTAATGAGCGTAAGCGAATTTAGTGAGAGTGCATGCAGAGCTGAATCAACAGAGAGGAGAGCAAAGCTATGAGTATCAAGATCGCCCTTGCGGGCAACCCAAACAGCGGAAAGACGACCCTGTTCAATCAGCTGACAGGAAGTTCCCAGTATGTGGGAAACTGGCCCGGCGTCACCGTTGAGAAGAAAGAAGGAAAGTTAAAGGGCTACAAAGGGGAGGTCATCATCCAGGACCTGCCCGGCATCTATTCACTGTCCCCCTACACCATGGAGGAAGTGGTATCCCGTACCTATCTGGTAAATGAGCGTCCCGATGCCATTCTTAATATCGTGGACGGAACCAATTTTGAACGAAATTTATATCTTACTACACAGCTCATGGAGTTGGGCATCCCGGTGGTAATGGCCATCAATATGATGGATATCGTCCGGAAAAACGGCGACAAGATCGACGTGAAAAAGATTGCTGACCAGATGCACTGCGCAGTCATAGAGATCAGCGCATTAAAGGGCGAGGGCGGATTCGATGCCGCCGAGGAGGCCGTAAAGAGGGCAAAGGCAGCGAAGAGCGTGGAGCCTCTGCATGTCTTTACCGGCAGCGTGGAGCACGCTCTGGCTCACATCGAGGAGTCCATTGAAAACGAGGTCTCAAAAGACAACCTCCGCTGGTATGCCATCAAGCTGTTCGAGAGAGATGAAAAAATACAGGAGGAGCTTGATCTTCCAAAAGTACTTATGGATCACATTGAGTCTCACATCGCTGTCTGCGAGGATGAGATGGAGGATGATTCCGAGAGCATCATCACCAACCAGAGATATTCCTACATCGGAAAGCTCTGTGACACTGCCATCCATAAGGCGTCAAGCCTTCATGAAATGACCATTTCCGATAAGATAGACCGCATAGTCACCAACCGTATCCTTGGTCTTCCCATTTTCGCCGGAGCCATGTTCTGTGTGTTCTGGGTGGCCATGGGTCCTCTGGGCTCTTTCCTTGTGGACTGGGTAAATGACGTGCTCTTCGGCGAGTGGATCATCGGAGCCGTGAGCAACGGCATGGCCGCCGTGGGTGCCGCCGACTGGCTGAACGGTCTCGTGAATGACGGTATACTGGCGGGCGTGGGAGCAGTCATCGGCTTCATTCCCCAGATGATCGTACTGTTCTTCATGCTGTCCATCCTTGAAAATATAGGATACATGGCCCGTGTGGCTTTCGTCCTTGAAAGGCTATTCCGCACATTCGGAAT
>JAJPYU010000090.1 GCA_021204765.1 Clostridiales bacterium | reverse complement strand
TATTTCCCCCGGGAAACTCAAAGGGGGAGACAATGAAGCCGTCGGTGGTCATGGCAATACGCCCCTCTCCCACGTTTAAAATGGCGGCGTCGTCCGCCGTAAATTCCGGGTTGGAAAAATGTGCCTTGAATACTTTCTCTATAAGCTCTGCCGTCTGGCGGCCTCCGGCTCCGTGAGCCAGGGTTACTTTATTTTCTGACATTTATATATCTCCTGTCTGTATATTTTTTATGTAAATGATAATGTGTGCTACGCTCTGCGGCATGTGCCGCTCATTTTTTACAAGCCATACTGGTAAAAAGCTGAGCAGCTGCCTTCGTTGGATACCATGCAGGCTCCGATGGGGTGCTCCGGGGTGCAGCCGGTATTAAAGAGCGGGCAGTCGGTGGGCTTCACTTTCCCCTGCAGGACCTCTCCGCAGCGGCAGGCCGTATTGCTCTGGCCGTGGATTTCCGGGATATCATACTTTAGCCTGGCGTCAAGATCCGCATATTCAGGGGCAAGCCTGAGACCTGAGGCGGGTATCACTCCCAGTCCTCTCCACTCGGCGTCGCAGGGCTCCATGACCTCTTTTATCAGGCGCAATCCCTCCGGGCTTCCCTCAGGACGGACCACCCTCGGATAACAATTTACAAAATAGGGCTCTTCCTCAGCAGATTTAACCGCAATTACTGCCAGGGCGGTCATAAGCTCCTTTGCGGTAAAGCCTGCGATGACCCCCGACACGCCTTCCGCAAGGAGACGGCGGCAGTCGGCTTCGCCGGTGATGGCGTGGACATGTCCGGGATAAAGGAAAGCGTCAGCGCTGTCCTTTAAGGCCTCGTAAGCCCGGGGCATGGTCTTATTGGCGGTCAACAGAGAAAAATTGGCAACTCCCTGCTCTCTCGCCCTCTTTACCGCCAGACAGGAGGCCGGGGTGGTAGTCTCAAATCCCACGGAGAGGAAAACCACCTGCCTGTCAGGATGCTCTGCCGCAAGCTGCACTGCGTCTATGGGCGTGTAGACTGTGCGGACAGCCGCTCCACCGCTTCTGGCATCTGCCAGGCTCATATCGCTTCCCGGGACGCGGATCAGATCTCCGAAAGTGCAGACAAGGCAGCCCTTCTCCAGGGCGAGATATACGGCCTCATCTATATAGTCCGCCGGAGTCACGCAGACCGGGCAGCCCGGGCCGGAGATCATCCCGATATTTTCCGGGAGGATCTTCCTAATACCCAGGCGGAAGATCTCGTGGGTATGGGTGCCGCATACCTCCATGATGCGAAGGGGCGGTCCGCTGTAAGCGGCCAGTATGGCTCCGGCCTTTTTGATAGTGTCGTCCATGTCGTATCTCCTTATATTTCTCCGGCTCCCCTGCCGGGTGTACCGTACGGTTACATTTCAGACGTCACCAAATGACGCCTGAAATGCAACCAAAAACCGCCTCACAGCAGGCTTAAAATATCTTCGGTCTCTGTCTCGTCGTCACTGTCTATTTTGGCGATGGCCACTCCGGCGTGGACCATGACGTAGTCCCCGGGCTCCAGATCCTCCAGAAGCCGGGCCGAGACCTCCCGCTTTGCGCCGGAGGCATCCACCAGGGCCATGCCGTCCTTCACATTAACTACTTTAGCTGATAATCCTACACACATAATCTATTTCCTCCTTCTATACACAGCTTGTCCTAACGCTATCCCCCCATCATTGGGAGGAATAAGGTGGTGTCTGTATACTTCCAGTCCGGCCTTTATAAGTCCGTCTTCGACCAGGGACAGCAACAGCTGGTTCTGGAAGACGCCGCCGCTTAAGGCCGCTTCAGTGAGGCCGCTGTCGCGGGAGACAGTCTCGCATGCGGCAACTATCTGTCTGGCCAGGATCGCGTGGAAGCGGTAGGCCAGACGGTATATATCCTCTCCCGCCAGGCGGCGATCCGTCAGGTCGCGTACCAGTTCATCCGTGGGAAGTATCAGGCACCCATCCGGTTTGCCATGTCTCGGAGCAATGAGGCACTCGTCTATGACTCCGGAGTCAATCTCTCCTCTCCTGTCCAGCCATGCCTCCGCCCGAAACTGCAGGGTCATTGAAGCCTCGCCCTCGAATGTGGAAACCCTTCTCACTCCCAGTATGGCGCTGACAGCGTCAAAAAGCCGTCCGGCGCTGGTGGAAATCACAGCATTTATTCCCTTTTCCGCCATTCGGCGGCAGAGCCGCGACATCTTCGGATCACACAGCCCCAGCTTCTCACAGATCTCTCCGGCATCATCCCCATAAATCGAATTTATCATGGAGGCGGCTATTCGCCAGCCCTCTTTTGCCGAGGCGTCCCCTCCTGTCTGGATAAAGGGCGCTATGCTCGCCACCCGGGTAAAATCCGAATAGCCTGCCGTCATTATCTCCCCGCCCCAGATGCTGCCATCCGTGCCATAGCCGGTCCCGTCGAAGGAGACTCCTATCACCTTAGCATCCATTGGCAGATCATTCTCAGCCATGCAGGAGAGGATATGGGCGTAGTGATGCTGGACTTTTATGAGCGGCAGTCCGCGCCCGGCAGCTATCTCCCGGGCCACCGCAGCGCTGTGATAGCCGGGGTGCATGTCGCAGACTATATACTCCGGCTCGGTCTCTAAAAGCTCACACATCCGTGTGACAGACTCTTTCAGTGCCACCACAGTCCTGACATCCTCCATATCCCCCACATAAGGCGAGGGATAAAAGAGCCGGTTCTTCCCGACGCAAAAGGTATTCTTAAGCTCGCCTCCCGCCGCCAGCACCTGGCCGTACCACTCTCCGTCCATCATCACCGGCAGCGGGGCGTATCCCCTGGAGCGGCGTATCATGTAAGGCTCATCCCGATAAAATCCCATAACCGAGTCGTCTGCCCTCAATCGTATCTTCCTGTCATGGGCCAGTATCAGGTCACAAAAGCCTGAGAGCTCTTTTTCCGCATCTGCTTCTGTCCTGCAAATGGGCGCGCCCGAGACATTCCCGCTGGTCATGACAAAGCAGTCAGTGCTCATCTCCACCTCGTCATTATAGTCAAAGAGCAGCATCTGGATGGGCGCGTATGGCAGCATTACCCCAACGTTGGGATTGTCCGGCGCCACCGAGGGAGCCAGGCAGCTGCAATCTTTTTTCTTAAGCAAAATGATGGGCTTTTGCGGACCATCCAGGACTGATCTCTCCGCAGTGCTTACCACGCACTCCCGCTCCACCGCTGCCATATCTCTCATCATCACGGCAAAGGGCTTCATGGGCCGGGTCTTTCTCTCCCGGAGACGGCTCACCGCCTCCTCATTGGTGGCATCGCAGCAGAGATGAAAGCCTCCTATTCCCTTTATGGCGATTATCTGCCCGTCAAGAATAGCCCGGCGAACGGCAGTGATGGCCTCCCGGCCTCTCTCCTGCCTCCCAAGGATATACACCTTCGGTCCGCAGTCATTGCAGCAGACAGGCTGGGCATCGTAGCGGCGGTTGCCGGGATGATAGTACTCATCGGCGCACGCAGGGCACATGGGAAATTCCTTCATGCTGGTCCGTTCCCTGTCGTAGGGCATGGCGTCAAGGATGGTGACCCTGGGTCCGCAGGCGGTGCAGTTTATAAAGGGATGCAGGAAACGGCGGTTGGCCGGGTCGAAAAGCTCCGCCTTACAGCGCGGACAGGTGGCGATATCCGGGGAGACGAATATGTCGCCTTCCTCCTTCTCACTCTCGATTATCTCAAATGACTCGGACACCCTGTCCTCACAGTGGCGCAGATCCACTTTTAAAATGGCGGAGCGCTCCGGAGCCTCACATTTAAGGCCGGTTAAAAATTCCTGCAGTTCGCCATCATTTCCCCGGGCAAATATTTCCACATATGAGCCGCGATTGGCTACTGTACCGGTAATCCCGACACGTCTCGCCAGTCTCGCCACAAAGGGGCGGAAACCCACTCCCTGGACTATGCCGTATACGCAGACGCGGAGGGTCGAGGCTGCGCACGCATCAACATGTTGATTATTATTTTCAGGCCGACCTGCTTTCTCCATCAAATATCTCCTGTATAATACTATAAAAGTCCCGGACTGCAGCCAGACATATGGGCGTGCTTGCATGACCAGCTGGCTGGATATTGGACTTTTATAGATGAAGCGTCCCTGACACCGCGAAGTGAGGGCAATCAATAAATTCTCCTGAATATCCTCTCAGCGCCCTCCTAAATCGGGCGTCTGCGATTACCACATCGAAATTTCCCTGCTCCACGAAATCCACAAACTCATCCTCCTGCTCAAAGTGGACGTCCTGCTCCCCGGCCAATTCAGGGATCTGCATGAACCAGGTGCCGCAGACAATGTTCTCATCCGGCTTTCCACCTGCAACAATCTCTCTTATCTCACCCGCGGCCACCTGCTGATGGACTATCAGGATGCGCTTGCCTGAGAGCCCTGCCAGTTTGGCTTTAAATTCCTCTGACAATAAAGGATAACCGACTTCGTACGGCGTACCAAATCTCTCTTGCAAATACTTTGCAGCAGCCAATCCTGAAGGTGCCACCACCAGATTCTTTTCAACAGTTCCGGCCTGCCTGATCTCATCCAGGCCTGCTCCCATGCCGTAATACCAGACATTTGAATAATCATTATTATCCAAATATTCATTCAGGCTGGCATCAATTTCAGTGCGACTGATATCCAAAGGTGTACAGCCCAGAACTCCCAGGGTCTTTGAGAAGCACCCGGTTTTCTCCACGCAGAGCTCTGCCACTGCCTTTTCTCTATTATATTTTAAATCCTCCGCAAAGCTCTTAAAAAGCTCCAGATATGCCTTTGAAGCACCCTCATCATAGAGCCTTGTCCCGGTGCATTCTACTGTAAGTATTGGCAGTCCGGTCTGCTTCCCGGCCATACGCTTTAATGCCCGAAAATCTGTCCCGATGACTGCCGGTACCGGAGTCCCGATAAGGGCTGCGAAATCTGCGTCAATATGCTTTGCGGCATCGCCGATCTTCTCTATAAGCCTGTCGTCCCGGCCCAGGATAGCGTCCATATCCCGAAGACCCGCGGAAAATATCGCACTCTTGCCCTCAAACCATCTGGGCTCGTCAAATCCGCAGATATTCCCGGTACAT
>JAJPYU010000135.1 GCA_021204765.1 Clostridiales bacterium | reverse complement strand
ATGAAAACGATTGCGGATGATATCAGGACAGGACAATTAAAGCATGTGTATCTCCTATACGGTGAGGAGAGCTATCTGATCCGGCAGTATCTGGGGAATCTTAAAAGTGCCCTGGCGGGGGATGACACGGTGAATACCGCTGTCTTTGAGGGGAAAGATGTAAATGTGGGTGAGATCATTGATCTGGCGGAGACCATGCCCTTCTTTTCGGACCATCGGACTATCATTGTGAAAAACAGCGAGCTGTTTAAGATAGGAAAGAAGAAAAAGACTGTGGACAGTTCCGGCGCAGATGATGCAGGGAGCGCAGACGAAGCCAATGGCGCTGACAGCTCCGGAAATGCAGCACTTCTGGCGGATTACATGAAAGACATCCCGGAAACGACATATCTTGTCTTTACAGAAAATGATGTGGATAAGCGTAGCCGCTTTTTTAAGCAGATAAATAAATATGGACATGCCGCCGAGTTCAGGCGTCAGCCGGAATCAGTGCTGATGAAATGGGTTCTCTCCCGGCTTAAAAAGGAGGGAAAAAATATCACCCGCCCGGTGATGGATCTCTTTTTGCAAAAGACCGGGGACGACATGGAAGTCATAGCCAATGAGCTTGCGAAACTTCTCAGTTACACCATGGACCGTAATATGATAACAGCTGAGGATGTGGAGACTATCTGCACCACCCAGATATCGGACAAGATCTTTGCCATGATAGATGCCATCGCCGATAAGAGACAGGAGAGGGCGCTGGAACTCTATTATGACCTACTGATGCTGAAAGAGCCGCCAATGAAGATCCTGACTCTCATCACCAGGCAGTTCAATGTTCTCCTGCAGTTGAAGTACTCCGCCTCAAAAGGATACGATAATAAGACCCTGGCTGCGAAGTTGGGTGTCCGCGACTTCGTAGTACGAAAGGGGCAGGGCCAGATGCGTAAGTTTTCCACAGCCCGGCTGAAAGCTGCCGTGGAAGACGGAATAGCCGCGGAGGAGGACATAAAGTCTGGGAAAATGAATGACAGGCTGGCGGTTGAACTCTTCCTGATAAAATATAGTAAATGATCTGCACAGAGTAAATGGAGACTGTTTTGGATAGATTTTGTAAAAAAGTTTAGAGAAATCCGTTCGCCTCCTCTTGACATTTGGAGCTTTGAGCTTTACAATAGCAAGGCGTGTTCGTGTGGGCGGAGCCTGTGCGGAGAATAATCTGGTAGGGGAGGTGTACAGATTGGCTAACATTAAATCAGCGAAAAAGAGAGTGCTGGTGTCTCAGAAGAAAGCAGACAGGAATAAATCCATCCGCTCCGGTGTGAAGACATCCATCAAGAAGGTAGAAGCAGCCGTTGCCGCTAATGATAAGGAAGCAGCAAAGGCAGCGCTTAGCGCCGCCACTTCCAAGATCGGCAAAGCGACAAGCAAAGGCGTTTATCATAAGAACACTGCTGCAAGGAAAGTCTCTCGTCTGGCCAAGATGGTAAACGAGATGGCGTAAGGCAGCCGTGCAAGACTTTACAGGACCTGCGAATTTCGCAGGTCTTTTTATTTAGATATTTAGAGGTTGTTAGTTTGAAAGTAATTAACGAGAAAAGATTGTATTTCGGCTGCTTTTGCCGGGAGAGGAAGGAATCGTTGTTTATCATTGTAATCTTTTCTGAGGAATGAGGGTGTCCCGCCCGGGAGAGCGAGGTAGTCGCATTCTTTTTTGACATAGCAGGTTTTCGCTGTGGCTTTCCTGCGGTGGGAGGGGTCAACAAATTCACCTACGCTTTTATGGACAGCGTAGTCCTCGTCGGGGAGATAGTAGTAGTTTTCGAAATTTTGGAAGAAGTGCTTCAATTCTCCGTGATGAATGGGGAAGCTTACCCGGCCGCCATTTCCTGAAAGGTGCAGGGCCGCTATGTTATTTACAAGATTTACCGATGCCGGGAGAGGGCAGGCGGTCTCCAAAGTGACAGTTAAGCTCGTAAAACTTTCATTGTATGCAGTACCAGTGATCTGTGGATTCTTTTTGATCAGATCTTCTGCAGCGGAACATTCATTTGTATTTTTGATGCTGATACCTGTGATACGGAAGTGTCCCTCGGCCAGCTGCCTGTACGCCAGCAGTCCGACCAGATCATACATTCCTTTCACGTCATCGAAATTGTGGAGGAGCAGGATTTCCAGAGCCCCGGGATCCTGATGCATGATATATTCCAGATACATCCCTATGAGCTCGCCGCCGCTGTATTTGTCCTCGCGGCAGCTGCCCAGGAACTTTTCTATGGATTTCTGCTTATAGGAGTCCAGCTGCAGCAGGGATTTCATGCCTCGGGCCATCCGATACAGATCGACAGACACCTTCTTATCAAATACCGGACAGAAGGCCGGACATCTCTTTTTCAAAAATGGGATATCGAAGGTCGTCCCATTGAAAGTGATGATTGCGGAGTGGGAGCGAAGGATCGGCATAAATGCCTCAAAAACAGCCGCCTCATCCTCAGGATTTTCACCGAAGAACAGGTCGATCACGATATCATTTCCGTTTATATAACTGCATCCGATGAGATATACCGAATCCACCCGCGGAGACAGCCCCGTAGTCTCTATGTCAAAGAGGAGCATATCCTCAGTGAGATAATCACGCTGAAAAGCCCCGATTTCATATAGTGGAAATGTCTGCTGCCTGTGTATCATGAGATGCCTCCTTTCCCTGACATTATAATATATTTTTACTGCGCTGTCACCGTACGAAATCTTTCTCATATTTCTTCATTATGTTGATAAATTACTTTTCAGGTCAGCGCCAGGCACTCCGCTGCTGGCGCAGTGAGAACAGGTATATTAAGCATAACGTTGATAATTTTGCGGTTGTCCACAGATTGTCCACCTTTTTTTAACAAAATCCGGGAAAAAGGGGTTGACAAAGTCGGCTTAAAAGCTTAGGGTAGATATACTTGGCTTTAAAATTTTGATAGATGAACATAACACTAAAATTTCAGGTATGACTATGGGGGAAAGAAAAGATGAAAATAAGAAAGGGATTTGTCTGCATTTTATTAAGCGTTTGCATGTGCTGCGTCGCAATGCCGGCCGGTGTGTTTGCGGCGGAGGCTGATGAGAGATCTCAGGATGAGGAATTCCAGGATTCGGAAGTGCAGGACGAGGTGTCTCAGGGTGAGGATGCGCAGGATGAGGAGATCACTGCTCTGGAGGATGATCCCGGTGCAGGACGTCTGATGGGGGATATAAGTGATGATTTTTACGGCAGCGGTATTGCCATGGCAAGTATCAATATTAACGCAGTCACTCATGCCGACAGATTCAGCGAAGGTTATACCATTGAACAGGGTATCGATGTCTCATACTATCAGGGCACTATAGACTGGACCAGCGTAAAGAACTGCGGAGTGGATTTCGCTATTGTACGTGTGGCTTATAGGGGATATGGTGATTCAGGGGCACTCAAGGAAGATCCTCAGTTTAAAACTAATCTGACTGGAGCTATTGCGGCTGGTATTCCGGTGGGAGTCTATATTTATTCCCAGGCCACAACAGAGACAGAGGCTGTGGAGGAAGCGGATTTTATAATTGACAAGATCCAGGGTTATGATGTGACACTGCCTGTTGTAATGGATTTCGAATATGCTGAGAGTTCTGACGGTTACATCGGCAGACTTTATAAAGCCGATCTTTCCGCCGCTGATGCTACTGCGATCTGCAATGCTTTTTGTGCGGAAGTTACTGCCAGAGGTTATACTCCCATGATATATGCAAACAAATATATGCTGGAAAACCAGATGAATGCTTCCGATCTTACTGGAACAGTGTGGCTTGCCCATTACGCTAAATCCACAAATTATGCCGGGGACTATGGATACTGGCAATATGAATATTCTAATTTTGTCGACGGGATTTCCGGAAATGTGGATATGGATTTTCGTTATATCAAAGATTCCGCTGAAGAAAATCCCGGGAACAGTTCGGACGATTCTTCCGGGAACGGCTCAGACGATTCCTCAGCGAAGACATACACGACATATAAGACGACCACTTCTGTAAATTACCGTACAGGGGCAGGCACATCTTACAGCATAAAGGGGACTCTGGCGTCAGGGACCCAGATCCAGGTGGAGGACGGATATTCGACCACAGCGAACGGTTACACCTGGTACCGATTCAATCTGAATGGGACGGATTACTATATTGCGTCGAATTACGTGACGAAGGTGAGCAGCAGTTCGAGCAGTTCGAGCAGCTCCTCAGGCAGCTCTTCGACTACGTATACCACGTACAAGACTACCACCTCTGTAAATTACCGTACAGGGGCAGGCACATCTTACAGCGTAAAGGGGACTCTGGCGTCAGGGACCCAGATCCAGGTGGAGGACGGATATTCGACCACAGCGAACGGTTACACCTGGTACCGATTCAATCTGAATGGGACGGATTACTATATTGCGTCGAATTACGTGACGAAGGTGAGCAGCAGTTCGAGCAGTTCGAGCAGCTCCTCAGGCAGCTCTTCGACTACGTATACCACGTACAAGACTACCACCTCTGTAAATTACCGTACAGGGGCAGGCACATCTTACAGCGTAAAGGGGACCCTGGCGTCGGGGACCCAGATCCAGGTGGAGGACGGATACTCGGCGACAGCGAATGGCTATACCTGGTATCGCTTTAAATTGAACGGGACGAATTATTATATTGCATCGAAATATGTGACAAAGGTGAGCAGCAGTTCGGGCAGTTCATCGACCACGTATACCACGTACAAGACGACCACAAGGGTAAATTACCGTAATGGTGCCGGGACTACCTACACTGTGAAGGGGACTCTGGCGTCAGGAACCCAGATCCAGGTGGAGGACGGATACTCGACCACAGCCAATGGTTATACCTGGTATCGCTTCAAGCTTAATGGGACCAATTACTATATCGCCTCCCAATATCTTAAAAAAGCATAGTATCAGATATTATGAACGGCAGTGAGTATAGCTGAGCATGGGCAGGATCCGTCAGGTTCCTGCCTGTTTTGTAAAGAAAGAATAATAATCCTGAAGTGTCATTAATAATTCAGGTTTTTTTGTCAACACTTTATCAAAGCTGTTTTTTTTTTTAATACATGATGTTATTT
>JAJPYU010000137.1 GCA_021204765.1 Clostridiales bacterium | reverse complement strand
CGAAAGGTTTTCCGCTTCCATCGTAGAACTTCTGGAAGAACTCCACGTACTCCAGCCTGTTGGAGTGGACGTAAGCTCCCAGGACGTTGATAGCCATATTCAAGGCATGTCCGATGATAAACACCACGATGAAAATGAGAAGCTTTAATATTCCGTGACCGAACATGGTACCGATCAGATTAACCACCTGGGCGATGGCTCCGGTGGCAAGTCCCAGAGCTAAAAGCCTTGAATATGACAGCCAGTCGGAAAGCCAGCTGGTGATGCCGTAAATCTCATACACACCGAGGAGCAGACGGAGAGCAACCTTTTTCTTCTTCCTGCGTCCTGCCATGATGAGCAGTATCACCGCTCCGACTATAGCCAGTGCGTAGGAGAAGTAAGTCATCCCCGTTCCGAAACTGATATCCCATCCGGACATGGACTTGAAGATGGATGTGGGAAGCAGCATCAGGATCAGTCCGACAAGGAACATATACCAGCCGATAACATCGCTGAAGAATCCAACCTTGTCACCTTTCTTGAGGAGCATATATCCTTTGATCCCCAGTCCCAGGAACAGATGGACCATACCTATGATCAGTGAGTAGATCAGCAGCCGCATGGGCTCGTCTATGGGTGTGAACCACAGGGTCGGGAAAGCAATTGTCTTTCCGAAGAACTCCCTGCCTATCACCGTGATGGCATCTCCGAAGAACCCACCGAAAAGGAAACCCCAGATTACTGTGGAGATCCCGCAGAAGAAGAACATCTTAAGGCTCTTCCGCAGTCCTGTTCCCATCCGCGGGAATTTCGCCAGCGCAAATCCGCAGCCAATTACCATCAGCAGGCCGTAACCTGCATCGGAGAGCATCATGCCAAACAACACTATGTAGAATATTGACATGATAACAGTAGGATCGATATCGCCCTTTCCGGGCAGGCCGTAGGATGCCAGCACTCCGTCCATGGAATCGGAGAACTTATTGTTCTTCGTCAGTACAGGAGCCTTTTCCTTAGGGCCGATGTCTTCCAGCTCCACGGCTGCGTCGTAATCCGTCTCTAACTCTTTTGCAACCCTTTCCGCAATATTCGCGGGAATGTAGCCGCTTAAGGCAAAAGTATTCGCCGTCTGCGGCAGGGTGCCCAGCACATCGTATCTCTCTGCCTGAAGCCTGTAATAATCGGAGACCAGCTTTAAGTGCTCTCTCTCGGGAGCCATCTCTGAGATCTCAGCGGTATGCTGCTCTATCTCGGCTTTAAGGGCCTCGATCTGTTCACTTATCGCCTTCTGCTCATCCCGGGGAGTGCGGTGGCTTACCCATGTAGGACGGGCAAAGCCCATCATCCGCAGAGCGTCCTCCGCCGCTGCGGCATCAGCCTTAAGGCATACCACAGCCAGATAGGCGATATCCTTCTCCGAGGATATGATCTCCACGTCCGCTTTCTCCACGGCGGGAGTGTGGGTCTTAAGAGCCGTCAGCACCGTCTCCTCAGTAGCCGCATCGGGAAGAGTACCGAAGAAGACCGCCGTCTTGTCCGTGCCAGCCGTATCCATGGGCACATCCAGGCTCTCCCAGGGAACCAGTGTCTCTGCCTGGGTCTCCAGCTTCGTGATGGTGGACGCAGCCTCGCTGATCTGCTTTTCAAGGCCAACCAGCTCTGATGCCGTGGCAACATACCTCTGGGCATTCTTTGCTGTCTCGTCATACTCCTCCCTGGTCGCAAGGGGCTTTCCGGCAAGCATGGAGAGCAATGATGACTTCTCAGGAGCGTACTTATCCAGGATCTCTATGGCCTGATCAGCCGCGGAAGCATTCTTTTCAAAGGACGATCTCTCCTCGGAGACGTCCTCTGTGTGAGTGTTTTTCCGATCCTTCTTCCTGACATTGATCTCCACGCCGCCCAGCTCCTGCAGGCGCTCAAGGATGGCTTTCCGATTCTGCTTCATGGCAACCAGATTTATGCGCTGCATCTGCAATACTGCCATTGAAACTTCCTCCTTTACTAAATACTGTTAGTTACTTTAATACATTTTATACCAGGCCGGCAATGATGGCATCAGCAGCAGCATCAGCCTTCGCATAAGCCGCTTTATCCGCAGCCGCCAGCTCCTCGTCGACTTTGGCTGCGTAGGATGCCTTCTCGGCATCTCCTGATTCCTTAGCCGCCGCGATCTTCGCCCTGGCTTCCTCAGTGGCCTTAGCCTCGGCATCGGCCCTGCTCTGCTTCGCCGCTGCCTTCGCCTCGTCCACGATAGCTGCCGCTTTCTCTTTAGCGTCCGCGATGATCTTCGCCGCCTGGTCCTCAGCCTTCTTGACCTGTTTCATAGTGTCAGCTAACAAACAATTTCGCCCTCCTTTCATGGAATCATATCAGGCTTTAAGGATGTGCAGATAAATGTTTGCACTGATAAACCTGACTAAGATTGTATTTTTTTAAATACAATCATTAGTATACTTCAAAAATTCTAATTTTCAAGTCATTTTTTTCCCAATTCTATGCCAAAAGCGAATTTCATGGAATTTTCACAAAACTGAAATTTCACTGAATTACCGCATGGTAACCTGTGAGTGCGCATTAACCGTCTTTATCCCTCAAACTGGCTTTGATACAGTTCGTAATAGAAGCCGCGTTTTTCCATCAGCTGGTCGTGGTCGCCCTGCTCCACGATCTTCCCATCGCGCATGACCAGGATGCAGTCCGCATTGCGGATAGTCGACAGGCGATGGGCCACAATGAAGCTGGTGCGACCCTCCATGAGCTTTGCAAAAGCCTCCTGGACCTGCATCTCTGTACGGGTATCTATGGATGACGTGGCCTCGTCAAGAATAAGCATTGAAGGGTCTGTGAGCATAACGCGGGCTATGGAGAGCAGCTGGCGCTCTCCTGCGGAAAGGCTGCCTCCATCCTCTCCGATCACGGTGTCATAACCTTCGGGCAGCCTGCGTATAAAGCCGTGGGCGTGGGAAGATCTTGCGGCCGCTATGACCTCATCGTCCGTGGCCTCAGGCCGGCCAAGACGGATGTTATCACGGATCGTCCCTTCCTTAAGCCAGGTATCCTGGAGAACCATCCCGTAACTGCCTCTCAGGGCACGGCGCTTCATGCGGCGGATATCGCAGCCGTCCACGAAAATGGCACCCTTGTCTGTATCATAGAAGCGCATCAGCAGGTTGATGAGGGTGGTCTTGCCGCAGCCGGTGGGTCCGACTATGGCTATCCTCTGTCCGGGTTCTACATGTATGTCCATGTCCTCGATCAGCCGTTTTGCGGGATCGTATGAAAAGTCCACATGGGAAATATCCACCCTGCCCTCTGCCGCAGAAGGGTCAGCGGCGTCCGCGTCATCGGGAGTCTCGGCTTCAGTCTCAATAAGCTCAAATATCCTGGCGGCACAGGCCAGGGCATTCTGCAGCTCCGTGATGACACCGGAAATCTCATTGAATGGCCTGGTGTACTGGTTTGCGTAGCTTAAGAACGCAGTCAGTCCGCCGACAGTCATTCCCCCGAAAATGACTGAGAGAGCACCGGTAAGTGCCACCGCTGCATAGACTATGCTGTTTACGAAGCGGGTGGTGGGATTTACCAGTGATGAGAAAAAGGTGGCGCGGCGGCTTGCCAGCTCAAGCCTCCCGTTTATCTCGTCAAAGCGCTCCATGGCCTCATCCTCGTGGGAGAAAGCCCTAACCACTTTCTGATTCTCCACCATCTCATCTATGAGGGCGGTCTGCTCGGCCCTGGTCTCGGACTGGAGCCTGAACATATCGTAAGTACGCTTTGAAATAAATCGGGCTACCAGCAGGGAGACTGGCGTCAGTGCCACCACCACCAAAGCGATCAGCGGCTTGATCGTCAGCATGAAAATAAGTGTGCCGGCGATAGTCACCACCCCTGTAAAGAGCTGGGTAAAGCCCATGAGCAGACCGTCGGAAAACTGATCCACATCGGCGATAATGCGGCTGACCACATCGCCCTGGGGCTTACCGTCCAGGTATTTTAAGGGCAGGATCTGGAGGCGGTCAAATGCCTCATTTCTGATGTCCCTCACCACGCAGACCGTCACCCTGTTATTTATGGCATTCATTATCCACTGGAGGATGGCAGTGACTGCCGCTGCCACCCCTATGCGGATAACTATGGTAAAGATATCGTAAAAGTCCACCTGCCCGGGGCCGATGATATGATCTATGGCCTGTCCCACCAGAACCGGGATATAAAGAGTCAGGGCCACAGTTGCCACTGCAAGTATGATGGAGAGGGCTACGCGGAAGCGGTATACTCCTACATAGCGGAGTATCTTCTTTAAGGTGATCCGGCGGGTCACTTTCAATTCAGGAGATTTCTTTTTACCCTGATTTTTAATCATGAGAGGATCACCTCCCCTCCCACCGGAATGCTGCCCGCAAAACTGCTGTCATCTGTGGCATTATCCTTAACAGGCTTCCCACTGCTGCTTTCGAGGTTCTTCCCGGATTCAGATCCTCCTTCTTTAGCAGGGAACTGGATCCTGTCTGTCTGCCTGTAAATCTCGCAGGATTTCATCAGCTCATCGTGAGTGCCGAGACCAGCCACCCGCCCGTCATCCAACACTATTATCTGATCTGCGTGGCGGATGGAAGAAGTCCTCTGAGAGACGATAAATACTGTGGGGTGATAATCAAGAGCGGCTATGGCTTTGCGAAGCGCCGCATCCGTGGCATAATCAAGTGCTGATGAGCTGTCGTCCAGAATAAGTATCTCAGGGCGGCGCACCAGGGCCCTGGCTATGGTAAGTCTCTGCCTCTGTCCTCCGGAGAAATTTCTTCCTCCCTGCTCCACCATCTCATCCAGGCCCGCTTCTTTCCCCTCAATTATATCTGCGGCCTGTGCGGCAGATACTGCGGCAGCCAGATCACTGTCGGAAGCATCACCCTTTCCCCAGAGCAGGTTGTCCCGTATGGTTCCCGCAAAAAGCACCGCATTCTGGGGCACCAGGCCGATGTGGCTGCGGAGCTCTTTCTTATCATATTCCCTGACATCCTTCCCACCGACCAGCACCTGACCGGAACCCGCCTCGTAGAAGCCCGGTATCAGATTTATAAGCGTGGATTTCCCGGAGCCGGTGGCACCGATGATACCTATGGTATGACCCGGTGCCGCGGTGAAATCTATGTCAGTTAATGC
>JAJPYU010000044.1 GCA_021204765.1 Clostridiales bacterium | reverse complement strand
CCCTATTGTAATGCCAAAGAAATTTAAAGATGCTATTTTAATGTATAGTAATCCCCCTTGTCAGCCTTTCAAATAAGTCATATCCATCCCACATCAGATCAAAATCCATAGTCTTACCCACAGGGACTATCCTGTCGATTCCCTTTATCCCACTCCGGATGAGCGGCATAAATGTCTCTTTTTTCCCTATGTATGCCAGCGTCTGGCACCGCAGGTCATTACATAAATCCTTTAATTCCAATGCATCTTTACAGTCATATTCAAAGAAATATCCGGAATTATCCTTCAACTCCATTAAGTCAGCAGAAATATCATGCACTTTGATCCTGATTATCAGATTATCTTCTGAGGGTTCCTTCCTGATATCATTCTTCAAAACTGCCGCCATATAAGCACTTGTCAGTTTATTGACCGCCTGTACTCCCTGTATTGTATATTTCTTCTTCACCAGCACATGTAGTTCAGACCAGAAAATCTCTTTGGCATTTTCTATCTCACTGCCCATCCACACAACCACTCTTGGTGATGTGCAAGCATTCTGGTCTGAAAGGTAGGTATCATTATAAAAATCATTCGCCACCCGAGCCTTATTATCGATTTTCATATATTCATTTGAGTCAATCACCGCCAGGGAATATCTGTCCGCAAATGTGATTTCCGTTGCTCTGGGTCCGAGCTTTGACTCTCTCAATTCAGCTATAGTCTGGTCTCCTCCCCATACAACACGGACATCTGCAATATTTGACAAGGCATCGTTTACCGCTTTATCATGACCGTATTTCACCAGGGCGATATACGGAACCATTTCAGGCCATTCACATAAAGCAGCGTTAACAGCTCTTACGATGATATCTGTCTGCTCAAACAGCTTTGAAGGGATACGGACCACATTGGCATTGCCGCACATCAAGCCTGCCGCCAATGAATACGCAAAGTTGACCGGGACATTTGACGGCGCTATATGAAACGCCACGCCTCTGCCAATCCTGATGCAATCGGAATCCTGCCCGAAAAATCTTTCTTTCAGTTCATAAACAGAGGCTTTCCTCATCCAGAAGGCTAACGTGACGATATCCGGGTAGCCTTTGGCCTCTGTATCTGAAAGCAATTTTCTCGATACTGCATTTAAAAACTCTGTTATGTCCTCTGAAAATGGTTCAAGTGCCGGAACCATGCCCATATTCTGCAATATGTCTTTATTTCCTACCAGATACTCCATTTTCAGTCCACCAAATATCGTCTGTTTATCATTTGAATTCTGCTGCATAGGTATCACTGCACCCCCTTATCTCAGCATTTTTCAGGCGTCCGATCACTTTAAAATATTTGCCCTTTCGACCGCACGGACAGTCATCCTCACCCAGCAAGATCCCCTCGTCCTCTGTCAGGAGCGAATGCCCCGGATATGATTCAGGTATAGTCGATACCACCTGGATAATACCGGTCTCCCCTTTCTCGCAAATGGAGAAGTCTTCAGGGTGCCTCATGATTACATCCGAAAAAATACTGGCATGAAGGTGTCCATATTCACACTGCATATATATGGAGCCTGTCTGCTCCACCATACCATAGTAATCATGAATTGAATGCAACCCGCACACAGATTCCAGGCAATTCCGAAACTCTTCAGGCGAAACAGATTCATTAACCAGTTTCTTCCATCCGCCGCCATGGATAAGTACACCATTTGACAGATCAAAGGAAATCCCTTTATCTTTTAATCGCAAAAGCTCCCTGTAAAAATGCTGCCATATCATAAAGGTAAAACCAAAAAGAAATATAGTCTTCCCTTTATGCTTTTCGAGAAAAGCCGTCACACCCTCTACATCCAGATTCATCTCATCATCCAGGGCATACGACCTGTCAGATCCAAAAATCGAGAATCCCAGTATACCGGCTCCCCTGGCTGAAAACAAGGCCCTGTTTTTCACCACTGACGGGCAGTCAATGATAAGCATCGGCATCCTCCCGGATCCAGTGAAAGAAGAGACAATCTTGACCAGCGCTTTCTGCTGGTTGCCGGAGGTTGTCCTGTCAAGATAAATTTTTGAGACAGCCTGTCCGCTTGTACCGGATGAGGTCATCGTCTTAAAAACATCCTTCCCTGAGACACTCCTCAGCGTAAGCTCCTTAAACAGGCGAACCGTCAGAAATGGAATATCCTCATATGTATCCACAGAATCCAGGCTAAACCCAATGCTGTCCATCATACGCCGATACTCATCACAATTATCCATATGATAAGCCGTCAATTCCTTCAGACGCGTCGTCAAAATCTCTGTTTTCTCCATCCTCCCCAATGAATAGGGCGGAATATTGAGGATCTCACTAAACTCCATTATGTTTTTCCCTTCTCTCTTCGACATCTTTCCCTAAATGTACTTCGCAAGCTCCGTATACAGGACTTTTCCCGAATCATTTTTGGGAATGTTCTCCAGATACACCACCTTAAATGCGGACTGGTTCAAGCCTGTCTTCCCGGAAATAAATTTCCTGACCTCCTCCATTTTCGAATCATCAGTCACAAATATACACACATGGTCATCTGTTCCGGCACTGGCGCAATCCATGTAATCGAACTGCGCTTTGATCAATCTGTCTATTTCATCCAGGTTGACCCTGTTTCCGAAAACCTTTAAAAACCTCTTTTTCCTGCCGACTATATAGTAAAATCCCTCTTCATCACGCTTTGCCATATCGCCGGTTTCCAGCCGTCCGTGCCGTTCATCTCCTTTACATAAATCAGCCATGCACTCCGCATATCCCAGGGTGACATTTTCTCCCTCATATACGAGCTCTCCGGTCACATCTGATTCATCTATCACAGTGCCATCCGAATCCACAATAGAGAACTTCCCTCCGGGGACAGCAATACCGCAGCTTCCGTACTTCTCTAATGCTTTCTCTGCAGGAAGATATCCCATTCTGGCCGTCGCCTCACAGGCACCATACATGACGACAAATTTCTTACCAGTGTCACATGCGAATTGGGCATATTTTTTCTGAAGCTCCGGAGCCAGCTTCCCGCCAGCCTGGGTCATCGTGCGCAAATACGGCAAATCCATGCGGAACAATCTAAGCTTGTCCAGCATCTCATACGTATATGGTACTCCGGCAATGGATGTGGCCTTTTGTTCTTTCATAAATGTCCAGAAATCACGGGTCATAACTGCTTTATCAGTCAGTAAAACTGTGGCTCCGACCAGCAAATGGCTGTTGATAACCGAACAGCCATAAGTATAATTCATCGGCAGAGTAGTCACCGGCCGTTCATTCTCATCAAGCTCCAGGTATTCCGCAATCTGCTGAGCATTCGTCAATATATTTTTATATGACTGCCGGACAAATTTCCTGCTGCCCGTAGATCCGGATGTCGTGAGAAGCAAAGCCAGTTCGTCAAACAACGGATACTTTGCCTCCCGGGTATTTTTCATCAGGCAGTAACCATAAGCGGAATAAATCTTTTTAAAATCCTGTCGTGATTCTTCCTGGTTCTCAGGCATCCATATATATGACGGCCGGTATAAATTAATGAGATTACGCAGTAAATCCTGATCCAGGTGCGCATTCAGCAAGACCGGCACAATACGATTCTGCAAAAAAGCAACATAACCAATCACAGACCCTATAGTGTTACTGCAGAGAGAAAATACCAGACAACGTTTTCCAACCGCCTCTGCCAGCCTTTCCGTCTCAGTCTGCAGCTCGGTATATGTCAGACTCTGACCGCTGTCAGAAATAAATGCCGTGTTTCTCTCAAACTGCTTAAAATTCCACATCATACTTCTCCTGCAGGATCTCCATTCCCTTCTCAAACGAACTAAGGTCGATGATATCATCTGTATCCATCATGATATCAAATGTGTCCTCCAGGGCAGCAATCAGTCCCATGTGTCCTACCGAATCCCAGTTTGGAATCCCCATGTACTCAAGTCCTGCTGTTTGTTCTGTGGTGATGCCAAACGTATCACAAAAAACGCTGGTGTATTTTTCTTTGTTAGTCATAATAATTCCTCCATTTGTCTAGTATTTTTGAAGTCACAGACTTCTCATCCAATCCGTAACTTTCCATCAGATATTTATAATCAGCTGCATGCGGATACCTGTCAGCTATTCCGATATTAAGGCAAGGTTTATCATAGCCTGATCCCATTAAAATATCATTTACAGCGCTTCCCAGCCCACCTATCCGGCTGTGTTCCTCGCATGTCACAATCATCTTCTTTTCTGAGGCGAGTCTGACAGCTTCATAATCTAACGGCTTAATTGTATGCATATCTATGACTTCAACAGATATCCCCTCATTTTCAATATTTTGGGCGGCTCTCATGGATGTGTATACCATTGTTCCTGTAGCTATGATGCTGATATCAGAACCTTCCCGTACAATATTAGCCTGACCAATCTTATAGGAAAAATCCTCTTTGTACACCGGAGGATTATTCATAGTTCCCGTAAGTCTGATATAAGTGGGTCTGTCTGTTTTTGCCGCTGCTTCTACAGCCTTAATTGTCTCGGCACAGTCTGCAGGAGAAAGGATATCAATTCCCGGTATTGACCGCATAACCGCTAAGTCTTCATTGGCAATATGCGTTGCTCCCAATATCCCTACAGACAGCCCTGACGTCAATCCAACCAGCTTTATCGGCAGCTGCATATACCCCATATTTACTCTGACCTGGTCAGCACACCTCATGGATGCGAACGTTCCGTAAGTAGACGCAAAGGGGACATATCCTTCCTTTGCCATACCGGCGGCAACGCCTATCATATTTTCTTCCGCTATGCCAAGATTATATAATCGGTCAGGAAATATCCTCTTAAATCTCTCCAATCCGGAATAATAACAAAGATCTGCGGTCAGCATAACCACGCGATCATCTTTTTCAGCAAGATCTACGGCAGCTATGCCATAAGAACCGCAGCTTCCGAGGCGGCTCCATGTCCGAATTTCCCTTGATGTGAATTCAATCATAAGCACGCCCCCAGTTCTTCCACTGCCTGGATATATTGAGAGTCTGCGAGACGGCTGTTATGCCATAAAGGATTTCCCTCCATAAAAGATATACCTTTACCCTTCCCCGTTTTCGCAATAACAGCCACCGGCCCGTTCGACTGATGATCCAATGCTGCCAGCAGCTGTTCTATAG
>JAJPYU010000191.1 GCA_021204765.1 Clostridiales bacterium | reverse complement strand
CGATGAGACCTGAGCAACATATAAAGGAAATAGGCCAAGAGACCCACCAAAGAGCCCCAGCCTATTTCCTTTTTTATGTCTCCGGCACCGCCACTTCCTGGTAGGCCTCTTTTAACATACGGTAAATCTGTCTCTCGGATTTTCCCATGGAGGAGGCTATGTCCTCCACTGACATCCCCGCCAGGTATCTCCGCTCCAGAATGGTCTGGTACTCCATGTTGGCCACCTTTTTTATCACTCCGGCAATCTCGGCTTTCAGATCCACGAGCCTGTCGATGTCCGCATTTATCTCGTTTTCCAGGTCGATGATCTTCACGATGATCTCCTCCATCCTGGAAGTGGGGCCGCTCGGTGCCTTCGGCATGTCCGAGAGCACCGGGGTGCACTTGCCCGCCAGGTCGTTGAGGGATGATACCTGCCGTATCTTGCTGTCGATCCTTACGTCCAGGCGGTATGCCTGGGAAAGATACTCCTTTGCTGTCATATCATTTTACCTCCTCTTTCAGTTTTCTCAAAAGGAACTCCCCATCCACATCCGTGAGAACTGCGTACCACTTTGACCTCATGAACCTCTCCACCTCGTCCCTCATCTGGATGGCTGCTTGATTCCTTGGATTGGCCTTAAGATCCCTCAATGCTTTCCGGTAATCATCCGCCGCTCGGATAATGATGGCATTGCATAGTCCTTCGACCGGGTTATATCTGTCCGCCTTTGACATACATCCCACCTCCTCAGAGTACGGCCTTGACCGCATCGATCAGTGCCGCCTGCGAACTGTCTTTTTTCTCCAGAGCTTTTAAAATCCGCTCGTCAATGGTGTCCTTTGTGATAATGTGCTGTATCACCACCGTGCCGGATGTCTGCCCCTGGCGATAGAGCCTTGCCACCGTCTGCTGATACAGTTCCAGGCTCCATGTAATCCCAAACCAGACCAGGGTGGAACCTCCCTCCTGCAGATTAAGGCCATGGCCTGCGGAAGCCGGATGCACCAGTGCCACAGGCAGTTCCCCGGCATTCCACATGCGTATGCTCTCATCCGTATCCAGCTTCCGGTATTTCACTCCTAACTTATCCAGTCTCTCCGTGATCCTCATGTAGTCATGTTTGAACCAGTAGGCTACCATGAGCGGCCTTCCGTACATGGACTCGATGATATCCTCCAGGGCATCCAGCTTCCTGTCGTGGATGCGCATCACTGCGCCGGTGTCGGAATAGACAGCACCGTCTGCCATCTGGGAGAGCTTGTTTGACAAAGCCGCGGCATTGGCAGCAGTGATCTCGGTACCGTTTCCCTTTAAGACCAGGTCTTCTTTCATCCCGTCATACAGCTTCCGCTCCTGCACACTTAAATACACCGGGTATTCCGTACTGACCAGTTCCGGCATTGGCAGATGGTCCTCCGCCTTCATGGAAATGGTAATGTCGGATATCTTCCGGTATATCCTCCTCTCGGCATCCGGCAGCGGCTTATAGGAATACACGATCGGCCCGTTCATCCGGTCAGGCCTGAAATAATCTACCCGGTAATATCCTATGAACCTTCCCAGGCGTTCTCCCATGTCCAGGACTTTGAACTCGGCGAAGAGGTCCATCAGGCCGTTGCTGCTCGGAGTCCCGGTAAGCCCGACTATCCTTTTGACCTTCGGCCTGGCTTTCATCAGTGACCTGAACCTCTTAGACTGCCATGACTTAAAGGATGACAGTTCGTCTATCACCACCATGTCAAAATCAAACGGCAGCCCGCTCTCCTCCACTAGCCAGGAAACGTTCTCCCTGTTAATGATGTAAATGTCGGCATCGGCCTGCAGGGCTTTCATCCTCTGTGCCGGATTGCCGACCGCCACCGAATACCTGAGCCCGTTCAGCTGGTCCCACTTCTCTATCTCGGCAGGCCACGTGTTCTTCGCCACCCTGAGTGGTGCTATCACCAGTACTTTATTTATCTCAAACTTCTCATACATAAGAATGTTTATGGCCATCAGCGTTATCGCCGTCTTGCCCAGTCCCATATCCAGAAACATGGCCGCAATCTTATGCGCGGTTATGAAATCAATGGCATATTTCTGGTAATCATGCGGCACGAATCTCACACTCCTCCACCTCCTATCTCATCCAGTATCACTCCTATGGTTCCCACGCCATCCAGAACATATACTTTAAATCCCAGGCTCCGCAGCTGGTCATGGCGGGCCAGCTGGAGCGGGCGGGCTTTCTGTCCCGGCGCCTTTACCTCCACGAAAGCGCAGTGTCCTCCCGGAAGAAGGACTATCCTGTCAGGCACACCGTCAAATCCGGGTGACACCCACTTGGGGCAGATGCCTTCCCTCTTCTTTACCTCCCTGACTAACTGCTGCTCTATCGTCTTTTCCTTCATCTGACGTTCCTCCTTAAGGGTGACGGTCGATGATGGTCGTTGTACAAACTTCTCTATAGGACTGTTTTTTTACTAAAAAACGGCTTATAGGCAACTTTTATACATAGACTGTCACCGACCGTCACCCTTTATGAAAATGACACTCATTTACAAAAACTTTTTAAAAAATTTCTGCAAAAACACCGTCACCGACTGTCACCTGAAAAGTTTATGTAATTGACCGTTATCGACCATCACCCATGTTTTGGTGATAGTCAAAAACATAACTTTTTTAAAAATTTTCCGTAAAGCACCGTCACCGACCGTCATCACATAAAGTCCTGTCCGGGCTTTAACGACAGCCCCATGACAAATGACCCTGCCTTTGTCTTATGGCGTTCAAACCCGGCCTGCTCCAGTGCCGCATAGAAATCAGTCGTGCTCCTGGTATACTCACCGTTTCTCAGGCTGTACGCACGGTACTCCTGATAAAGTTCCCCGGATTTCTCCTTGTTTGCCTTATCAATATCCGTGCATTCGTCCAGGAAATTCCCCAGCCAGTCGTTGGACAGCCTGTATGCCTCGATGGCATCATTCACACACTGCGGACTGGGAATGTGGTAATCCAGGTCTATGGTCATCTTCGCCCCGTCGATGATCCACTTCATGATCGCCGGCCCCGAGTGCTCGAAGAGGTACTCCGAGTAGTTCTTGATATCCGCCTTCCCGCTGATATGGGCATTAAAAGGTATCACCACGAGCCTCCTCCATGTTCCGCTGTCATTGGCACCGACTTTCGGCAGATGGTTCGTGTAAAGCACGATCAGGTGGCTCGGTGTGAAGGAAAAAGGATCCTTGTATTTTTTCTCAGCCTGGATAGGATCCACGGAACAGAGCTGCTTTACCACGCCTGTGGAAAGCCTCATGCCCTCCTCCGTCTCGGATGCGATTATCAGGCGTTTGCCCTTTAGTTCAGCCATCTCCGGCTTTACGTTCCTCCGGCATCCCACCGTCAGGGTTTCTGCCGATATCTTCCCGCTGTATGTTCCCAGGACTTTATATATCGTGTTCCAGAACGTGCTCTTCCCGTTTGCCCCGCTGCCGTAAGCGATTATCAGGGTTTCGACCATTACCTTGCCTATCGCGGCAAGGCCGACCACCCTCTGGACATATTTGATAAGTTCTGCATCCCCACAGAAAAACAGATCCAGTGCGGCCAGCCACTCGCCCTCCCCGTCATCTCCCGGAGAGCACCCGGTGATTTTTGTGATAAAGTCGCGGGGATCGTGGGGCTGTTCTCCGCCCATTCCCTTCCTTAAATCAAAGGTGGCGTATGGCGTGTTTAGCAGGAACTCATTTCCGTCAAGGTCTGTGACCGATACCATGAGCATGGGCTTTGCCGCATTTAAGGCTGACGTCAGATATTTGTAATCCCGCCGTTTCTGCGCAAATGCCAGGTACCGCTGCGCCGCCACTAAAGCGAACAGGGCTTCAATCTGCTCATCGGTATCCACAGCCTTGTCCAGTTCCTTGCCCCCGGCAGCGACCGCCTCCTCCGGCACCCCTGCTTTCACCAGGGCATCCTTTGCCGCCCTCACTTGGTCAAATGCATCCTGCAGCTGCAGGTCTGAGAATTCCTCCATGGCTCCCACGGCCAGCTGCCTGTCCTCAACC
This sequence comes from Clostridiales bacterium, assembly GCA_021204765.1. Classification (GTDB taxonomy): domain Bacteria; phylum Bacillota; class Clostridia; order Lachnospirales; family Lachnospiraceae; genus Eubacterium_I. The sequence goes on along the minus strand of JAJPYU010000191.1, from coordinate 1,173 downwards.
CACCGTTCCCCGTCATACCTCAGATAATCCGTGGCATTGGTAAAGGCCAGCTCATCGCCATACTCGTCTGCCAGCACCCTGGCCTGCCCTATATCCGAGTAATCATCGGGCTTTAATGAATGTATGCCCCCGGAGTTATACTCTTCCGGGTCAACATACCCTTCGCCAGTCTTTATCTTGGTCTCATAGAACCTGACAGCCGATGCCCATATAGTCTGTAGTTCACTGTCCTGCAGGGGAGGATCACACCGTTCTGCTTCCTTAATGAAAAGACCGTAGGCCTTGTCAGCGTTTCCAAACCTTTTGATGACCCTCGCCGCATACTGTGACAGCGTATTATTCCTGGTACCTTTGGTGATACGGCCTCTTCCGCCCCCATCCCTTTCCCCGGCAACAGGCTCTACATCCTCATCAATGTTCACCCATCCCTCATGCCAGATGGCCTTGTCGCCCGGTGCACCGAAGACAAACCTTGCGGCATCAAGGGCATTTCCGTCAAAGAACGGGTACTTCTTCTGTATGCCTCTTTTAAGTGCAGCATATTCCTCGGGATCCGTTACCTCTTTAATAGGAAAGTAAACATGCAGCTTCGGTCTCGGTTCCTTTCCGTCTTTCAGTTTCATGTTGTTCCTGCTGGGTGCCGCCGCATACGAAATGTCCGGCATAATCACATCCAGCTTTTCAGCTGTTATCCAGTCGGCCGGATTCTCCGAGTGGTCATTGTCCAAGTCCATCACAATCGTATCCGAGTGGATGAAATTACCGTTGCTTCTCCGGTTATCCCTGTACCCGGCACACACATGATCGTGTGCCGCGGCATCTGCCAGGGCATCGGCTCCGGTGATGACACATTTATCCGGATATACCGTGTTACTCCTGCTCCCGCAGCAGTCCGCCGTATAAAGCGTGATCGTCATACCTCAACCTCCTCTTAAATTATTTGAAGGGTTCACCCTTCTATATCCTTAAAGGAACCAGAACCCAAAAACTCCGAAAATTTTTTTATAAATTTTTTTCGGATTTTTCCGGGTGTAGTTCCTTTAAGAGGATAGAAGGACATGAAAACCTTCGGAAAGGAGGTGCCGCAGATGTGTGGTGAAGGAAATGCGGGAACTGGTGCAGCCACCAACAAGGACAATGGGGAACTCCCCGACCTTCTGATAGCAATAAGTG
>JAJPYU010000281.1 GCA_021204765.1 Clostridiales bacterium | reverse complement strand
TATCTGCTTTTTGTGATACATGGCTGCGTTTTCGTTGGATTTCGGAGAAAGTTGTCATTTTCTGCATAAAATTTTCCCATTTCTATTGACAGGATCCCGTATATCTCAGATACTAACTACAGGACTGTGGAAACTCGAAGAGTAAAGTAATGTTCACAGGATACGATACTTCGGATTGCTCCGCCAGACTGCTCCGCTGCCGCTCTGGCCGTTGCTGATACGAGCGCTATCGGCACCCGGCAACTTCTGGTATCATCCGATACTGCTATATTGGGAAGGAGGTTCTCTCCATGCATGTCTATATCAACCAATCTTTTTCCGGCAGCCAGACTTCATTGGGGACGCCGACGCTGGTATACACTGATTACTGTGATGAGGCGTATCAACTGCATACCCGAAATATACATTCACACCACAACATGGTCGAGATCTTATATATTTTGCGTGGGGAAGGGCTGTATGAAATAGAGGGTAAGGCCTATCCCGTTCATTCCGGGGATCTGGTCATATACAACAGTGACGTGGTGCATAATGAATGCCTCCTGACTCCGCCTCCGCCGCTCTACGGCTTTGCAGTTTCCGGCTTCCGCTTGGAGGAAATGCCTGACAACTGCCTTATCTCTCCGGATGCCTGTCCGGTGAGCGCCGCGGCGGATCGGGAAGATGAATTCCGCGTTCTGTTTCAGCTTCTGTATGAACAGTCAGCCAGGCAGACTCCGGACTCTGTGGAAATATGCCAGTCGCTATGTCAGATCCTGCTCAGGATGATCGCCGAGTTGGCGAAAGACCCTGTTCCGGCAGCTTCCGCGGCTGACATATTGTCTTCAAAGTCAGGCAGACTGGGTCATCAGATCCAGATATATGTCGATGAACATCTGACAGAAGACCTCTCAGTCCAATCCGTCGCGGAATACTTCGAGATCAGTTCGACTTATCTGTCTCGTCTGTTCAAACGCGTGGTTGGCACTTCAATGAGGCAGTATATTATCCGGCGCAGAATCGGTGAAGCGCAGACACTGCTGCTTGTAAGTGATCTGCCCGTAAAGAAAGTTGCGGAACAGGTGGGATATGACAATCTCAGCCACTTCGTGAAGATGTTTACCAAAAATGTCGGCATCTCCCCTCTCAGGTATCGGAAGAGAGGAAATTTTTCTGGTAATTTTTTTATAAAAAAATGAGCTTGTTTTTGTGAAAAATATCTTTGGACAAAGCCTGAATTTTGTTATACAACTGCGGCGACAAGTAAAGAGCAGGAGCTCATTCTCGCTTCGGTTGCTACCGGGTTTTTAAAGAGAGCGGCTCTGGGAGTGTATCCTTTTCAGGCGTTTATAACACCCTTACACTCCGGAAAAGGTTTGGCATAATGAAGCCGGAGTTATAGCACACATCGATAAAAATAAAAGTATCTTGCCATATTTAAAAAAAGGGCATATAATACAATAAAAGTGTGCGATTTGATAATAAGCACATTATTGTATGTGCAGAACAACCGGCTTTTATCTGTGGTCGTGTCTGCATAATGTGCATTTCATTTTGAAACGGAGGCAGTATGGCAGGAACAATACAGCAGATCGCTGATATGGCGGGAGTTTCCCGGGGGACGGTGGACCGGGTCTTAAATCACAGAGGCAGGGTGCGCCCCGAGGTCGCGGAACATATTGAGCAGATCGCAGAGGAAATAGGTTACGAGACAAAGCAGCAGAGAAACGGAAGGCTGCGGGAGATACCGGGATATGATCTGACTATCGGGGTGATCACCCACCTGTGCAGATCCTCTTTCATGCTGAACATTAGAAGAGGGATCGAGGAGATCAGTGCAAAGCTTGAGAAGCAGGGGATACATGTACTCCTGCGGGAGGTCGACGGTGTGGATGGGCAGGCGCAGGCGCTTCTGCTGGACGAATTGACTGAGATAGGGGTAGATGGACTGGCTATTATGCCGGTGGACAGCGAGGATGTCCGCAGCAGGATGCGTTTCCTGGCTGTCGATAAGAAGATCCCGGTGGTCACATTCAACACCGACATTTACGGCACCGGACGAATGTGTTTTGTCGGGCTGGACAACAGGAAGAGCGGAGAGACCGCAGCCGGCCTTATGGCAATGATGATGAGGGAAAGAGGAGAGGTAGTCGGCATTATCGGAAGCTTCTCCAACAGTACCGGCATTCAGAGGATAGACGGCTTTTCCGAAGTGCTGAAGGCGCAGTATCCGGAGATGAAGCTGATAGGAGTGCAGAGCAGCTCCGATTCCGCCGTGGAGGTAGAGCGGATAGTGGATCAGGTCATGACGGCGTATCCGGATCTGGGAGGTATATTTCTTGTATCCGGAGGACAGGCCGGATTAAAAAGGGCTTTTGAAAAGAGAGAGATGGGCAGGCATCCTTACGCGGTCATTTATGATCTGACTGAGAACAACCGGGTCTATCTCCGGGATGATGTCGTAGATTTCCTTATCGATCAGGATGGTTTCACCCAGGGGTACAGGGCGGTTTCCCTTGTAGCGGATAAGCTCAGATGGAATAAAGATCCGGAAAGGGAGAACATGTACACAGAGATCAATATCATGACAAAATTTAATGTATAGACTTATCTTGCTGTTTTCCTTAAAAAGCCGAAAAAGTTCTTGTACAGTTCCTTTTTGTGTGCTAGTATGAGGACAGAACAAAAAAGCACATAAAAGCACACTATAATATGCGCAGGCCCAAACAGGAGCAGCAGACAAAAAAGAAGCCCGAAGACTTACACTTACATATAAGGAGGAAAACGGATGGGAAAAGTATTTGGTTATCCGAAGTTCGATGAAACCGGGGAAAAGATTTTAACTACTTATGACAATGAGTACAGCGCCATGAACATGGACATCCGCGTCTATCGGATGAAAGCGGGAGAGAGCCGAAGTTTTTTGCGCAGTGGAGAAGAGACTGCCGTGCTGCTTCTGTCCGGCAGCGTTACATACGGATGGGAGGATGAGTCTCAGACAGTGAGCCGAAAGGATGTGTTCACCGAAGGACCCTGGTGCCTGCATGTGTCCGGAGGCGTTGAGATCAGCGTAAAGGCGGAGGCTGACAGCGAGATCCTGGTGCAGTGCACGAGGAACGAGAAGTCCTTTGACTCAAAGCTGTACTGCCCCGAAGATGCGCCCTGGGGCTACTCCTGTGTGGGCAAGTTCGGAGACGTGGCAAAGCGCCGGGTCAATACGATTTTTGACCATGATATCCAGCCTGCGTCCAATATGGTGCTGGGCGAGGTCTTAAACGACCCGGGCAACTGGTCAGGTTACCTGCCCCACTGCCACCCTCAGCCGGAGACTTACTATTTCCTCTTTGACCATCCGGAGGGATTCGGAGCCAGCTTTGTGGGAGACGAGGTGTTTAAGAGCGTAGACGGAAGTTTCTCTGCCATTCCCGGAGGCAGGCTTCATCCCCAGGCGGTAGCTCCGGGCTATCAGATGTACACCTGCTGGATGATACGCCACATTGACGGGAATCCCTGGCTCCAGACAGACCGTAACGAGGATGAGCGTTATGTCTGGCTGCATGACGCAAAGTTTTGATACAGCCATTTAATGCATAGTCGACAAAAGGAGGATAAGATCATGCTGGACAAAAACAAAGTGAAGCTGGGTATAGCCCCCATCGCCTGGACCAATGACGATATGCCGGATCTGGGTGCGGAGAATACCTTTGAACAGTGCGTAAGCGAGATGGCTCTGGCCGGGTATACCGGCACGGAGGTGGGAAGCAAATACCCGAAAGACCCGGCAGTGCTTAAAAAAGCCCTGGATCTGCGGGGTCTGGTGGTCTGCAATCAGTGGTTTTCCTCTTTCCTTATCACCAGACCCTATGAGGAGGTGGAGAAGGAATGCCGCAGCGCCCTGGCTTTCTTAAAGGCCATGGGCTCAAAGATCATTGGTTTTTCGGAGCAGAGCTACAGTGTGCAGGGGCAGACAGACACTCCCATCTTCGGCCACAAATATGTGATGAATGATGCAGAGTGGAAGCTCCTCTGCGACGGCTTAAATAAGCTTGGGAAGATTGCGAAAGAGGAGTATGGCATCAGCCTGACCTACCACCACCACATGGGTACCGTGGTACAGGATGCCGCAGAGACAGAGCGTCTTATGGAAGGCACGGATCCGGAGTATGTGAGTCTTTTGTATGATACGGGACACTTTTCATACAGCGGCGTTGACCCGCTGGAAATGCTGGATAAATATATCGGGCGTATACGCCATGTCCATTTAAAGGACATTCGCCCGGACGTGGTCGCAAAAGTGAAAGCGGAGGATTTAAGCTTTCTTGACGGCGTCAGGATGGGAGCTTTCACTGTCCCCGGGGACGGATGCATTGATTTCGGGCCCGTCTTTGATAAGCTGGCGGCGGCCGGATACGAGGGATATGTGCTGGTGGAGGCCGAACAGGATCCCGCAAAGGCCAATCCGCTGGAGTACGCCATAAAAGCCCGCAAATACATAGCCGAAAAGGCCGGGCTGTAAAAGATTGATTATCTAAAAAAGTTTTCAGGAGGCTGATAAGTTATGGCACTTGTGACGATGAAACAGCTGCTTGCCCAGGCTGAGGCTGAGCACAGAGGCATCGGCGCGTTCAATGTGGGCAATATGGAGATGATCAGAGGAGCCATCCGGGCGGCAGAAGAATTAAATACACCGATCATCCTTCAGATAGCGGAGGGCAGGTTAAAGCACTCGCCGCTGGAATTGATGGGACCGATGATGCTTGCCGCGGCAGGTTTGTCGAAGGTGGATATAGCAGTGCATCTGGATCACGGGCAGACTCTGCAAACAGTAAAAAAGGCTCTTGAAATGGGATTTACCTCTGTGATGTGTGACAGTTCGACTTATCCTTTCGGGGAGAATATCAGCCGTACCCGGGAGGTCGCAGCGATGGCTGCGGACTATGGGGCCACTGTCGAAGCGGAACTGGGCCTGGTGGGCGGCAGTGAGGGCACAGGCAGCGACCATGGCGTGGCCACGACCAACCCGGACGATGCCGCATTCTTTTGCGAACAGACAGGGATTGATGCGCTGGCTGTCGCTATCGGCAACGCCCATGGCAATTACCCTGTCGCCCCCAGACTGGCATTTGATGTCCTGGAGGAAATACACGCAAAAACAGAGACGCCCCTTGTGCTCCACGGCGGCAGCGGTATTTCCGATGATGATTTCCGTAAGGCCATTTCCCTGGGTATCGTCAAAGTCAATATTGCCACAGCCACATTTAAC
>JAJPYU010000123.1 GCA_021204765.1 Clostridiales bacterium | reverse complement strand
TTCAGATGTTTTTATTATATTTTATGTATTCCAACGAGATCTACACTTTCTACGGCGTGGAGTCCATCATCAGGGTCGGTTCCTCGGGAGCGCTCCTTGACGACATGCATGTGAAGGATATAGTCATTGCCATGGGCGCCTGCACCAACTCCAACTTCCAGCATCACTATGCTTTCCCCGGAACGCTCTGCCCCACAGCGGACTTCGAGCTTTTGGACGACGCGGTGACTATCTGCAAGGAGCGGGGCACCCGCATCAAAGTTGGAAATGTGTTTACAACGGATATGTTCTACAACGCCCAGGCGGACATCCCCAGCCGCGCAAGAGATCTCGGCATGGTAAGCGTGGAGATGGAGACCGCGGGGCTGTATCTTGAAGCCCTGGCCCAGCACAAAAAGGCGCTGTCCATACTGTCCATCTCGGACCATTTCTTCCTGCCGGAGGCGTTAACCGCTCAGGAAATCAGAGAGAGTTTCAATGAAATGATGGAGATAGCGCTGGAAACCGCATGGAGGCATGCAGAATGAAAAATATCTGGGTTACTGGGAATGGTTTTGATCTATATCATGGCCTGAAAACTGAGTATAAGGATTTTATATCCTGCGTAGAGGAAGCATTTTCCAGAGGGCGGGAAGCCCGGAACGCATCAGACGTGCGCTACACTGAGCTGTGCAATGTCAATGGCTTCTTCAGGCATTTTCATTTTAACGATGGCGGCGACGGGAGCTGGACCTACTTCGAGGAGGAGATGCGTGCCATCGTGGACTGCCTGGCGAATTTCTCTGAGGTGGTGGAGACAGCCCAGCGGGATCCGGAATATGACCTTACTGCTTACCAGATCATAAATGGGCTCTTCACCTACCGGGATATGAAGATCTTCCGCGACTTCGCCCGCATCTTCGAACAGGTCTTTGACGACCCTTCCGGCGGCATGTTCAAGATACGCACGGCATACATCACCCCTGATAAGACCCTTGATATGAAAGCTCTGGTCGCCGAGGTGCGCCGGGAACTGGACGACTTCACGGCAGCCCTGGATATGTACTTAAAAGAAAATGTCATGGGCGTGGACAACGGCATCCGACTTCCCGACATGGAGGCTCCGGACTATGTCATAAACATGAATTTCACAGATACGGCCCGCCTTTACGGAGTCCCGGAATCCCATATCCACTACACCCGGGGCAGGGCCGGTTCAGACCCGGTGAACCTGGTTTTGGGAAGCCCTGATGAGAGCGAGGAGCATCCGGACTGGATCAGCCTTAAGACTTACTTCCGCCGCCTGGAACGCTTTATCGGCCTCCCCGACTGGCACCAGTCCTACTCCGGGAACGGACAGGGTCTCTTTGAGCCCGTGACTTTCGCTTTCCTGGGCTATTCCTTCCCGGCCTTCGATTCCGAGGCCTTAAAGGGGCTGGACCTGCCCATGGCCCAGTTCGTCGTGACTTATACTGACGGCTCCGACTACGCCGCCAAGGTTTTAGCCCTCATGAAAATTTTTGGGAAGACCTGGGTTACGAACAATACAGGCAGCGAGATACTCAGCTTTAAGGAGATATAATATGGCTAAAATACTAAAAGGAGCCCCCGTGGCGGCCTCTTTAAATGATAAGATAAGAAGGGATGTCCTGGCTCTGGAGGCCGCCGGCACCAAGCCCAGGCTGGCAATACTCCGTGTCGGCACCCGCCCCGATGACCTGGCCTACGAGCGCAGCATCATGAAGCTCTGCTCTGTCGTGAACATCGGCGTCCGCTGCATCAATCTGCCTGAGGACGTCCATGACAATACCTTCTACTCCATGCTGGAGGATATGAATACCGACATGAGCATCCACGGCATCCTCATGTTCCGCCCCCTGCCGGACTGCATTGACTCCGAGAAGGCACGTAACATGATACGTCCGGAAAAGGACGTGGACGGCTGCACCGATGCCTCCCTGGTGGGGGTTTTCACCGGCAGGCAGGAGGGCTATGATCCCTGCACGGCCCAGGCTGTCATGGAGATCCTGAAATATTACAATATCCCCATCGAGGGCAGGCGGGCAGCAGTGGTGGGCCGCTCCCTGGTGGTGGGCCGTCCTGTGGCAATGATGCTCCTGAAAGAAAATGCCACCGTCACCCTCTGCCATACCAGGACTCCCGACATTTCCGCGGAGACCTCCGATGCGGATATCATCGTGGCCTGCACCGGACATGCCGGCAGCGTCGGGGAGGAGTGCTTTTCAGACGGACAGACTGTCATAGACGTGGGTATAAACTGGGATGAGCAGGCCGGAAAAATGTGCGGCGACGTGGACTATGACGGCGCCCGCCCCATAGTCTCCGCCATCACCCCCGTCCCCGGAGGAGTAGGTTCCGTGACTACCTCCGTACTCCTGACTCATGTCACCGAAGCCGCCAAGCGCCTGTCACAGTGACATTGCAACAAAAATTACAAAAAATCTAAAAAAAGTCTTAAAAAGCTGTCGATTATTGACAGCTTTTTGTGATATATTGTATTATATCTGTGTATGCAAATTCTATATTTTGCAAGATTCAACATAGAAAGGAAAGGGGATAGACATGGCTAAAGACATTAACACCACGGCCACTGAACAGGACTTCACCCTGCTGGCACCGACCCTGGAGAAATACGCGTCGGTACCGGGCAGCCTGATCACCATCCTTCAGCAGGCCCAGGACATCTACGGGTATCTCTCCCAGGACGCCATCTACTACATCTCTGAGAAGACCGGTATCCTCCCGGCGAAGATCTACGGAGTGGCCACCTTTTACGCACAGTTCAGACTGGCTCCCATCGGCAAATATCTGTTGATGATGTGCCAGGGCACTGCCTGCCACGTAAACGGCGCCGACCGCATCCTGGAGGCCGTGGAGGAGCACTTAGGCATCTCCGACGGGGAGACCACCGAGGACGGCATCTTTACCATCAATCACGTGGCCTGCCTGGGCTGCTGCTCACTGGCACCGGTCATGATGGTCAAGACCACCGAGGGAGAGGAGACCTATGGGAATCTCACAAAAGATAAGGTGGTCGCGATCCTTGACGAGATCAGATCAAGAGAGACAGGAGGTGTGACAGCATGAAGGTAGTGATCGGACAGGGCAGCTGCGGCATAGCCAGCGGCGCCAAAAAGACTGAGGCAGAGTTTCGGAAGATCATCGACGAGAAGCAGCTCTCCGACATCATTATCGACAAGACCGGCTGCATCGGCACCTGCTATCTGGAGCCCATCGTCGATATTTACGATGACGAGGGAAACCGTGAGGCCCGCTACGTGAAAGTCCAGCCTGAGAAGGTGGCCGGCATCGTGGAGAAGCACCTGATCGGCGGAGAGGTAGTCACCGAGGATGTGATCTCCGATGAGGACGCGGCAATCCTGGCGAGCCAGAACCGTATAGTCTTAAGAAACTGCGGCAAGATAAATCCGGAGAATATCGATGAGTACATAGCCACCGGCGGCTACGAGGCAGCCAGGAAAGTACTCAATGAGATGACCCAGATGGAAGTTATAGAGGAGATAAAGGTGGCCAACCTCCGCGGCAGAGGCGGCGCCGGATTCCCTACCTGGTTTAAGTGGAACGCAGCCCGGGAGAATCCGGGCGATGAGAAGTACATTGTCTGCAACGCCGACGAGGGCGACCCGGGAGCATTCATGGACCGTTCCGTCCTGGAGGGCGACCCCAACGCAGTCCTTGAGGGCATGATTATCGGCGGGTACGCCATGGGAGCCTGCGAGGGCATCATTTATGTCCGTGCCGAGTATCCCCTGGCCATAGTGAGGCTGGAGATCGCCATGGGCCAGGCCAGAGAGCGGGGCTTCTTAGGAAAGAACATCTTCGGCAGCGGCATTGATTTCGATATCCGTATCAAGGCCGGCGCCGGCGCTTTCGTCTGCGGCGAGGAGACAGCACTTATCGCATCCCTGGAGGGCGAGCGCGGCATGCCGAGACTTAAGCCTCCTTTCCCTGCGGCAAAGGGTTACTGGCAGAAGCCTACCAATATCAATAATGTTGAGACCTACGCAAATGTCGCCTGGATCATCAGAAACGGCGGCGAGGCTTTCGCGGCACTGGGCACTTCCCAGAGCAACGGCACCAAGGTCTTCGCATTAGCCGGGAAGATCAAGAAGGGCGGCCTGGTGGAGGTCCCCATGGGCATGACCATCAGGGACGTCATTTACAAGACCGGCGGTGGCATCAAGAATGACAGATCCTTTAAGGCTGTCCAGATGGGCGGTCCCTCCGGCGGCTGCATCCCGGCATCCCTTATCGACACACCGGTCTCCTACGAGGATATCAGTAAGACCGGCGCTATCGTGGGTTCCGGCGGTATGATCGTCATGGATGAGGACACCTGCATGGTGGATATGGCAAGGTATTTCCTGGATTTCACCAGGAAGGAGAGCTGCGGCAAGTGCAATTACTGCCGCCTGGGCACCAAGCGCATGCTGGAGATCCTGGAGCGGATTACCAACGGTGAGGGCCGCGACGGCGATATCGAGCTTCTGGAGGAGCTGGCACACAAGGTCAGCGAGGGCGCTATGTGCGGCCTGGGACAGACAGCCCCCAACCCGGTGCTTACCACCATCCGGTACTTCAGAAATGAGTACGAAGACCACATTTACAACCACAAGTGCACTGCACATTCCTGCAAGGCCCTGATCTCCTACCACATCACCGACAAGTGCACGGGCTGCACCCTCTGCGCCCGGAACTGCCCGGTGGGAGCCATCAGCGGCGAGAGAAAGCAGCAGCACACCATCGACCCTGACGTGTGCATCAAGTGCGGCAAATGCGCTGAGAACTGTCATTTCAGCGCCATCGAGATCGAGTAGGAGGTGCAGATAATGGTAAAACAGTTCAGAATAAATATTGACGGAAAAGAGTGCACTGCCCTGCCCGGGCAGACCATCCTGGAAGTGGCCCGTGAGAATGACATTTACATTCCCACTTTCTGCTACGACGAGAGGATGAATATCTACGGCGCCTGCGGTATCTGCGTGTGTGAGGTGGAGGGCAATCCGAAGCTTCTCAAATCCTGCGCTACCGAGGTCGCCCCGAACATGATCGTCCACACCAACACCCCGCGTGTGGAGGAGTCCAGGAAGACGAACCTGGAGCTGCTGATCTCAAATCACACCGGTGACTGCCGTCCCCCCTGCGCGAAGGCCTGCCCCGCACAGACCGACTGCCAGGGATATGTGGGACTGGTTTCCCAGGGCAAATACCGTGAGGCCCTGGAGCTTATTAAG
>JAJPYU010000111.1 GCA_021204765.1 Clostridiales bacterium | reverse complement strand
GAATACCGGATGGCGACAAACCCAGATTCCAGGCCGAAGCCATCGAAGCAGATACTCAAATGGCTGAAGGATCCGTATTCCGATTCAGCGGAATACAAGATGTGGGGCAACGGAGTGGCGCTGCCGTGCGTCTTTTTCGTACTCTCGGGCATTGTGTATTACTCACAGAATGGTGCCTGATAATTTGTCACATTCCGTCATTGACTTATTTTGGGATAAGAGTGATTAATACTGTACCAAAACAAAAGGAGGTACAGAAATGCAGGTAAGATACAACGCGACAGGAGCGAAAAGGAAGGAACTGGTGAAGGCCATCGCAGCCATAACCGGAGCGGAGGCCGAATACCAGGGAGCCCCCACATTCTCCTACAGGGTGGATTACTTCACCATCACGAAGGACGGCACACTGGAGTTTTCCGACAGGAGCGACACCGAGGAGGTCGAGGCGGTCTTAAGCGGACTGGCGGAGGCCGGATTCGAGTGCGAACCCCAGGAAAAAGCTGCGGAGGCTGCAGAGGCAGAGACCACGGGCCTCACGATTGAGATTCCCCTCGACAAGGTCAACGCGGCAAACCTCACGAAACTGCTCGAAGCCAAGGGAGAACTTATCAAAAAGGCTCTGGGAGTCAGCGATATCCGCATCGACATCGGGGAGGACAGGGTCTCATTCCCATGGTTCACGGAGATGCCAGATGCCGACTCGGCGAAAGCTTACACTTATTTCATTCTGGCACTCTGCAGGATGAGCGTGGAGCAGAAGAGGGTGACGGCGAAGGCAAAGGAGACCGAGAACGAGAAGTACGAATTCCGCTGCTTCCTCCTCCGCCTGGGCTTTATAGGCGAGGAATTCAAGACCGAGCGGAAGATTCTCTTAAAGAATCTGACAGGGTCATCCGCATTCAAAGGAGGTGCCGGACATGACATTTCCGAGCAGTGAGACAGTAAAAAGGGTGAGGGAGAAATACCCCGCCGGCACCAGGGTGGAACTGGAGTACATGAAAGACCCGCAGGCCCCGCCAGTCGGGACATGGGGCACGGTCTATGCTGTCGATGACACGGCAAGCCTGTGCGTCCACTGGGACAACGGCTCCGGCCTCAACGTGGTCTACGGCGAGGACAGGGTGCGCAAGCTGGAGGTGACCACGGTCTGCTACGGGCAGACCAGGGAGTGGTCGAGCAGGAGGGATGCCATGGACTACTTCCTCCAGGGCATCATCAGTACCGAGGGCAGCGAACAGGAGCGTTACGCCAAGATTTACGCTGAGCTGCAGACCTGTTTCAGGCTCTGCACAGATGAGGATGACCGTTGATAAAATACACAATTTCTCCCCGTCAGATTTGTGTATATCTGGTATTGCTATTACAGGCGTTTAGAGTGATATATGTACTACCGAAAGGAAAACGAAAAACCACACGGAGGTACGAACATGAACGCAAGAACAGCCAACCAGATCAACGAGATGAAAAACCAGACCATCGGGGTCGAGATCGAGATGAACAGCATCACCAGGGAGAAGGCGGCAAGGCTTGCAGCCGCCTACTTCGGGACAGGGAGATACGAGAACACGGCGGGCCGCAACGGATACTACACCTGGTCAGCATGGGACGCGGACGGCAGGGAGTGGAAATTCCAGAGGGACGTCAGCATAGCGGGGCCGGACAACGAAAAATGCGAACTGGTAACGCCCATCCTCACCTACGCGGACATGGAACTTTTGCAGGAACTGGTGAGGCAGCTCAGACACGCCGGAGCGAAAAGCGACGCGGACAGGGGCTGCGGAGTCCACATCCACGTCGGGGCCAACGGCCACACGGCGCAGACCTTAAGGACCCTGGCGAACATCATGGCCAGCCACGAAAGCCTCCTGGCCGAGGCCTTGAACCTTGACGGCGGCAGGATGAGGACCTACTGCAAGACGGTCGACCCGAGATTCCTCGAGCAGCTCAACAGGAGAAAGCCGAAGACCATGGCGCAGCTCGCGGACATCTGGTACGGCAGCCTCGGGGAGGACTACGGACGCGGACACCACTACAACGGCAGCCGATACCACATGCTCAACCTCCACTCCACCTTCACCAAGGGGACGGTCGAGTTCAGGCTCTTCCAGTTCGACTCACCCACCCAGGAGAGGAAGGGCGGCCTCCACGCAGGGCAGCTCAAAAGCTACATCCAGCTCTGCCTGGCCTTAAGCCAGATGGCGAAGACCATAAAGACGGCAAGCCCGAAGCCCCAGCAGACGGAGAACCCCAAATACGCGATGAGGACCTGGCTCCTCCGGCTCGGCTTCATCGGAGACGAATTCGCGACAGCCCGCGACCTCCTCACCAGAAGGCTTGACGGGGACGCGGCCTTCAGAAACGGCAGGCAGGCCGCCTGAAAGGCTTAGGTTAAAGGCCCTGACCTTCATGACCGCTGCGGCGGTCTTAAGGCAGTAGGAGGACACTTAACCCAAGTCCTTCAGAAAGGATGGACAACGAAATGGAAAAAAGATACTACATCGCCTACGGCAGCAACCTGAACATCGGGCAGATGCGGATGCGCTGCCCAGGGGCAAGGATCATCGGCACCTCCTTCATCGAGGATTACGAGCTGCTCTTTAAGGGGAGCCTCACGGGAGCCTACCTCACCATCGAGAAGAAGGAAGGCTCACGGGTGCCCGTGGCCGTCTGGGAGGTTACAGCGGATGACGAGAGACGGCTCGACAGGTACGAGGGATTCCCGACGTTCTACTACAAGACAGAGATGACGCTGCCGATAAAGGGGATACGGACAGGCAAGACCAGGGTGCGCAGGTGCTTCGTGTACATCATGCACGAGGACAGGAAGATAGGGATGCCTTCATTCGCATACGTTGACACCTGCCTTGAGGGGTACATCAGCTTCGGCTTTGACGAGCATTACCTCTCGGAGGCGGAGATAAGATCAGGAGAGGAGACAGGCTATGAAGAATGGTTCAACCAGGGGTGCGACTAGGGTCTGCCCCGTCTGCGGAAAGGAGTACAGCGGGCAGCCCGCCCTTTCGAGGGAGGACAACGAGACCCTCATCTGTCCCGACTGCGGCACACGCGAGGCCTTAAAGAGCATCGGGGTGGATGCCGTGGAGAGGGAGGAGATCATAAGGACCATCCACCGCTTCACCGGGAATGTGTAGATATACACAAAATCCTCCGCAGATGTTTGTGTAGTAGTGGTATTGCTATATCTGCCGATAAGAGCGAATATACGATCACAAAAACAAAGCACAGACAAAGGAGGAAACACCATGAGGAACGCATTCGCGGAAGAGTACAGGATTTACAGGAACATCGAGGCAGCTTACGACAGGGCCAGGGACGAAAAAGACGAGGCCGGACTGGAGCAGGCCAGGGCAGAGATGAGGGCCTTCAGAGAGAGCCTGCTTGCCAAGGGCACAGACTACGAAGAGCTCTTCACGGCTTACAAGGACGCCAAAAAGCGCGGCAACGAATACATCGACATCGACTGGAGCATCTGGGACGAGAACGTAAAAGCCACCATCGACAGACTGAGAAACTTCGGGATCGAGCGGTTCACCTTCTCAAGCGGATGGAGCAGCGCGGTCGAGACGGCCTGGCTTTTCCTGCAGAACGGCTGCACCCTGGAGGGGATGGCCGAGATCAACGACAGGAGCACATCCTTCGGCAGGGACGAACTTGACAAAAAACACGCCTACGTCTTCAGCATCCACTGAGAACGGACGGAAGAGGACACAGCAGGGAAAACGGAGGCCGGACGGCTTCCTTTTCTCGTACAGATAGATTTGGAGATCACTGGTAAGTGGTCTTTTTTTAATGGGGAGAGCAAAATGGCACTGGAGACTTACGAGCCCACACGTTTCATGTTGGAGGATTCAACCTATGATAAGGACACTGCGGATTATGTCGTGATGTTCATCGAGCAGCTCTCCCACACCAAAGGACGGTGGGCGGGGCAGAAGTTCGAACTGCTGCCGTGGCAGGAGCAGATAATAAGGGACATCTTCGGGATACTGAAACCGGACGGCAAGCGCCAGTTCACCACGGCCTACGTGGAGATACCGAAGAAGAACGGCAAGAGCGAACTGGCGGCGGCGGTGGCACTGTACCTCCTCTTCGGGGATGGGGAACCGTCTGCCGAGGTATACGGAGCGGCGGCGGACAGGCAGCAGGCGGGCATCGTTTTCGATGTGGCCAGCCGGATGGTGCAGATGTGTCCCGCACTGTCCAGGCGGTCTAAGGTGCTGACGGCGAACAAGAGGATCACCAACCATGACAACAACGGTTTCTACCAGGTGCTCTCGGCAGAGGTGGGGACGAAGCACGGCCTCAACGTGTCCGGACTTGTCCTGGACGAGGTCCACGTGCAGCCGAACAGGAAGCTTTACGATGTCCTGACCAAGGGCTCCGGCGATGCCAGGGAGCAGCCGCTGTATTTCCTTATCACCACGGCGGGCACCGACACCAACTCCATCTGCTGGGAGCTGCACCAGAAAGCCCTGGACATCATGGAGGGCAGGAAGATGGACCCCACGTTCTACCCGGTCATCTTCGGAGCCGGGATGGACGAGGACTGGACTGACCCGGAGGTGTGGAAGAAGGCGAACCCCTCACTGGGGCACACCATCACCATGGAGAAGGTGGTGGCGGCCTGCGAGTCGGCGAAGCAGAATCCGGGCGAGGAGAACTCTTTCAGACAGCTGCGCCTCGACCAGTGGGTGAAGCAGTCGGTCAGGTGGATGCCCATGCAGAAATGGGACGCCTGCGCCTTTCCGGTCGATGAGGGCGAGCTGGCCGGGCGTGTCTGCTACGGCGGACTTGACCTGTCCCAGACCACCGACATCACGGCCTTCGTCCTGGTGTTCCCTCCCAGGAACGAGGATGAGAAATATGTCATCCTGCCGTACTTCTGGATACCGGAGGACAACGTTGACCTGCGGGTGAAGCGGGACCATGTCCCCTACGATGTATGGCAGAGGCAGGGATGCCTCATGACCACGGAGGGAAATGTTATCCATTACGCCTGGATAGAGCATTTCATAGATGAACTGGGAAAGAGGTTCAACATCAGGGAGATTGCCTTCGACAGGTGGGGAGCCGTGCAGATGGTCCAGAATCTGGAAGACCTGGGGTTCACGGTGGTGCCGTTCGGCCAGGGTTACAAGGACATGAGCCCTCCGACCAAGGAACTGATGAAGCTGACACTGGAGCAGAAGATAGCCCATGGCGGGCACCCGGTGCTGCGGTGGATGATGGACAACATCTTCATCAAGACCGACCCGGCGGGCAACATCAAGATGGACAAGGAGAAGTCGACCGAGAAGATTGACGGTGCCGTGGCCACGG
>JAJPYU010000196.1 GCA_021204765.1 Clostridiales bacterium | reverse complement strand
TGTACAAACAGGCATTATACAGGAGGATTTGGTATATTGCAATAGATAATATAAAAAGAATGGCATGGTATGATTTTTTGCAAAACTGCTGCATTGTATTGCCACTCATGATATTGTAATTTTTTTCTGAACAGGAAAAAGGAAGTTATATTTGCACTTTGATATAACATTGGTTATGATAAATTCCAAAGGAATAAGGTCGTTTATATATGATATTTTAAAAATTTTTGGAGGAGAATTTATGATACTTTTACAGGGAAAGGGTGTTTCCAAAGGCGTGATAAACGGTCCGCTGTATTTCTACAAGAGAAATGACGGCAGCGTCACGAAAACTGCCGTAAACGATATTGAGGCCGAGAAGGCCAGGCTGGCTGCGGCCCAGGAGCAGGCGATAAACCAGTTAAACACCCTGGCGGACAAGTGCCGCGAGGAGAATGGCGAAGAGACAGCCATACTCTTTGAGACCCATGCCATGTTCGTGGATGATGAGGACTATGTGGACGCCATCAACGCCACTCTCGAAGAGGAACACTGCAATATCGAATATGCCGCATGGCAGGCCGGAGAGCATTTTGCCGCCATGTTTGAGGCCATGGACGATGCCTACATGAGAGCCAGGTCTGCGGACATCAGGGACGTGACCAGGCGGCTCCTTAACATCCTGATGGGCATAGTCGAGGGAGGAATCGACTCCGATGTGCCTGTAGTGCTGGCAGCGGATGATCTGGCACCTTCCGAGACCCTTCAGCTGGATAAGAATAAGATACTCGGCTTCGTCACCCGGGGCGGCTCCGGCAACAGTCATACGGCCATATTGGCCAGGACCATGGGCATACCCGCCATCTGCGGCCTGGGAGACAGCCTTAATGAGGCGTATGATGGCAGGGAAGTCTATATTGACGGTGAGACGGGAGCTGTATGCATCGAGCCCGATGAGATCACTCTTGCTACGCTCGCGGATAAGATGGAAAAGCAGTGTCAGATGAAGGAACTGCTGGCGACAATGGTTGGTCAGGAGGATGTGACCCTGGACGGCCGTAAGATGATGGTATACTGCAATATCGGGTCTCCTGAGGACGTAACGGCTGTAAAAGCAAACGACGGGCAGGGCATAGGCCTGTTCAGGTCAGAGTTTTTGTATCTGGCGGCTGATGACTATCCTACAGAGGATGAGCAGTTTGAGGCATACAAGGCTGTTGCCGAGGCCATGGACGGAAAGAGGGTTGTAATCCGCACCCTGGATATAGGCGCTGACAAGCAGGTAGAGTATTTCCATCTGAAAAAGGAAGAGAATCCTGCCATGGGCGTCAGGGCTATCCGTATCTGCCTCAATCAGCCGGAGATCTTCCGCACGCAGCTGCGGGCACTCTACCGGGCTTCTGCCTATGGTAAAGTGGCTATCATGTTCCCCATGATCACTTCAGTCTGGGAAGTGAAGGAGTGCAGGAGAGCCTGTCGGAGTGTAATGGATGAGCTGACCGACGAAGGCATTCCTTTCAATCCTGAGACAGAGATAGGCATCATGGTGGAGACACCGGCCTCAGTGTTCATGGCAGAGGAGCTGGCGCAGCTGGTGGACTTCTTCTCGGTGGGCACCAACGACCTGACCCAGTACACCCTGGCCTGTGACCGCCAGTGCAACGACTTGGGCAAGTTTTTTGATCCGGAGCATCCGGCAGTCTTAAGAGCCCTTAAGATGGCCGCGGACGCAGCCCACAAGGCGGGCATATGGATCGGGATCTGCGGAGAACTGGGAGCGAATGTCGGACTGCTTCCTACTTTCCTGGCCATAGGCATTGATGAGCTTTCTGTGTCCCCTTCGTCTGTTCTTCCGCTGAGGGCGGAGATCAGGAAGAGCATCGCCCAGACCTGCACTTTGGAGAAATTATTAGGATAGGTAAAAGATGGTGCATTAGAAAGCAGGGCAGGTATGAGAAAAACTCAAGCCTGCCCTGCGTACTTTTTAAGATGATGGGATTGCCGGAAAGTTTTATTGTGAACTTCGACGCCCTATTGGAAGCTGGGTAATAATGATTGCCGCGAAGATGATAAGGCATCCGCAAAGCTCCCGGCTGCTCAAGCGCTCGTGAAGGAGGAGCCAGCCGCCCAGGAGTGAGAAGACGGACTCCAGGCTCATTATGAGGGAGGCCACCACCGGGTCGGTATTTTTCTGGGCGACTATCTGTAATGTGTAGCCCACGGCGCTGGATAGGGCTCCGGCGTAGAGTATGGGAAGCCAGGCAGCGAGCATGCTGCTCATAGTGGGATGCTCGAGAATGACCGTGGGAACTGCGCTTATTATCCCGCAGGTGAGAAACTGGATGCAGGACATTTTCACGCAGTCAACCTTCGGTGAAAAGTAATCCACTATCAGAATATACACGGCAAAGAAGAAGGCGCAGATGAGTACCAGCAGGTCTCCAATGCCGAGGGAGAGACTTCCGCTCATGCAGAGAAGCCATAAGCCCACCACTGCCATACCCACGCTGATCCAGGAGATCAGGCGGGCTCTCTTGCCTATGAAGAGACCCAGTATGGGGACCAGGACTACATACATGGCGGTGATAAAGCCGGCTTTTCCCACCGTGGTGTAGCCTATGCCTACCTGCTGAAGGCAGGTGGCGACGGTGAGGCAGACGCCGCAGCAGATGCCGCCGATGATGAGAGTCCTGCGGGAGGAAGACGATATGCCGGCGTCAGAGTCGGCATTGGAGAAGGCTGCATCAACGGAAATGATATCATCCGTGGTCACGTCGGCGCAGGATGCATCGGAAAGAACTGCGTCAGATGAGAGCGCATCGGCGCCGGGAAGGTTGCTATTCTTCCCGCTCCTTATCAGTTTCATTGCACAGATTACGATAAACAGCACGAGAGCAGCGATAAAGCTTCTGGCAGCATTGAAGGTAAAGGGGCCGACATAATCCATGCCCACGCTCTGGGCGGTGAAGGCAAATCCCCAGATGGCAGCGGTCAGTATCAAAAGTAAATTGCTTCTCATGGCTTTGGAGCGCATAAAATAATAATTCCTCCGTGAAAATCCTAGAGTATCTTATCACAATTTTTTGCAAAATAATACAAAGATTCATGCAGATGGAGGAGAGGGGCAGCCTTATGTGTTTCATGGGTAATTTTAAACAGAGAATCAGTATGGAAAAAGATTTTCAGATATGGTCAATACCTGCCAGCTCCTGCTGCTCATAGGGGATCATCTCTACAAGGAAATTCCTTTCCCTTAAGGCGGCCTCTATTTCATCAAGTACTTCCTCGGCGTCAGCAGATATGTGGTGGAAATGATAGCCCGAGGTGATGTTCATAAGAGGAGTGGATCTGCCGGAACGCAGGTCTTCCATAAAGTGACGGACATCCCGCCGGTTGCGGATATTTAAGGACGCACTCATCTGACCGTATATGCGGTGATTCACCATGACGTCCTCCACGCATCCGCCCAGATCCACTATGAGATCCATCTCGTCCTCGGACTCATCCTCAGTATGCCGCACTTTTACCAGGCGGACATGCGGCTTTGATTCATTTACCATGTACCCGCGGGCCGTGGCAAATATGTCATATCCCTCTTTTCTCAGGAGGGCGATATCCTGGACTATCACCTGGCGGCTGACACCGAATGTCTGACCCAGGGCGGTACCGGATACCGGAGCTTTGGAGCGGCGGATCAGGGAGAGTATTTGTTTGCGTCTGTCATTTCCGCTGATTGTTGTTTTCATAAATTGATCAGATTCTCCTTTAGTCTACAGGATGCAGGTTTTTCAGGCTGATATCAAGTATGGGCGCTGAGTGTGTAAGGGCTCCGCTGGAGACATAGTCCACTCCCAGATCGGTGATGGCCGCTATATTTTCCTTTGTCATATTGCCGGAGCACTCAGTCTCGCATCTGCCGTCTATGATGCGTATAGCCTCAGCCATCTCATCGTAAGTCATGTTGTCCAGCATGATAATGTCGGCTCCGGCGTCCGCGGCCTCACGGACCATATCCAGGCTTTCCGTCTCGATCTCTATCTTTCTCACAAAAGGGGCGTAGGCCTTTGCCGCCGCTATAGCTTCCCTTACGCCGCCTGCGGCGCCGATGTGGTTATCCTTTAGGAGAACTCCGTCGGAGAGATTGTAGCGGTGGTTGGATCCGCCGCCGACTTTCACAGCATATTTTTCAAAAATGCGCATGCAGGGTGTGGTCTTGCGGGTGTCCAACAGGGTGGTTCTGCTGCCTTTCAGCAGATCAGCGACAGATCTGGTGTAGGTGGCGATGCCGCTCATCCTTTGCAGGTAGTTTAAGGCAGTGCGCTCACCTGAGAGAAGGACGCGGATATCCCCGGTGACCGTGGCCATGAGCTGACCATTGCTTACCCGGTCGCCGTCTTTTACAAAAGACTCTGTTTCAGTCCCGGCATCAAGGAGGGTGAACACGCGCTTAAACACAGCGAGACCGGCAATAATGCCTTCATCTTTGCATATCAGATCCGCTGTGCCTTTCCTGCAGCCGGGCATGACTGCATTGGTGCTGACATCCTCGCTGTTGATGTCTTCCTCCAGGGCCATTTTAATATATTTGTCAGCAACAAGCTGCATAGTAACCGGGTTCATTTGCCTGTTCTCCTTCCCGGCTTCGCGCCGATATTTTTTGTGCTGCCCGCTCTGCGAAGACCAGGCTTTCCAGGAGGCTGTTGCTGGCCAGGCGGTTCCTGCCGTGGACCCCGTTGCAGCTGGTCTCACCGACTGCGTAGAGATGCGGCATGGTGGTGGCGGAATCCCTGTCTACATGTATTCCTCCCATGAAATAGTGCTGTGCAGGCACCACGGGGATGGGTTCTCTCAGTATATCATATCCCTCTTCAAGACAGTGACTGTAAATATTAGGGAAATGCCTGCGTATGGTCTCCTCCGGGACATTGGCGAAAGAAAGCCATACGTATTTGCTTCTTTCCTTTTCCATCTCCTTTAAGATAGCGGCAGTGACCAGATCCCTGGGCAGCAGTTCATTGACAAAACGCTCACCTTTGCTGTTTAAGAGGACCGCTCCCTCGCCCCGGGCCGATTCGGAGATCAGGAAGCTCCTGCCGGGCTTCTCGCTGTAGAGTCCGGTGGGATGGATCTGCACGTAATCCGTATGCTCCAACATTATACCATGTTTTTTCGCGATTTGTAAGGCGTCTCCCGTAAGACAGGGGAAATTTGTTGAGTGTTCATACAGGCCGCCTATGCCTCCGGTGGCCATGACTGTATCCTCTGCATGGATCCTCAGGATATCGCCCCTGGAGGTGACAGCCAGGATCCCGGCGCATTTCCCATTTTCAGTCAGGATATCTTTCATAGTGGTGTGGTCCATGAC